>JAUWKY010000143.1 GCA_030613915.1 Syntrophobacterales bacterium | reverse complement strand
ACTTGTGATACAGATAGAAATCGGGCAGACCTGCTCAGCTCATACCAGCTTGCTCGATTTCATTTGAATGAGTGTCAGGCCATGGGTGCAGACAGCTTTGACCCTGAAGGCGTAGCCAACGCTATGCGTTTAAGTGAAGAGATTGAAAAGATGTTGGAGAGTGGAAATTGGTCGGAGGCAAGTGAGAGCATTGATCAAATGGACCAGATAGTGACCCGACTACTGGATGGGTTGCAGAATTGGGAGCCCGATGGAGATGGCCTGAGTAATTACGCCGAGTTCATGTTGTATGGAACCTCCTGGTCCGACATCGACAGCGATGGGGACGGCTATTTTGATGGCAGCGAGATTCTTCGTTACCAAACAGATCCATTGGATCACTGCGGAGTGCCCATAGGTGTACCTATTGAGACTATGATACAGCGAGGCTGTCCGGCATTGGAAAGACTGAGATGAAGTAGATGAGATTTAGGAAAAAGACTCCAAAAAGAGGTGACGGTGTGTAGAAAATTCCTGTATAATCATAGAAAAGATCAGCATCGAGCAGTTTCTGAAAGCTCGAACCTACATCTCTAGCCAAAGGAACGACAGGCACCTACGATGTTTAAAGGAAACATCTTATGAAATGTAAGGCGTGTGGGGCGTTAAACGATGCTGGTGCGAGTTTTTGCAAAGGATGTGGCATCAAACTTGAGGCAAGTGAGTGTTACCAGTGCGGTGCTCCTGCCGATCCAGACGCTTTGTTTTGTTCGAAGTGTGGGAGCAAGCTAACTTCCAATGATCCGGTCGAGGGGAAGACCTGTCAGAGCTGCGGCTTTGTCAACTCGGCTGGTACGATGTACTGCCAAAGGTGCAACCAGAAGATATTGTAGTTGATTTTTTTCAGTAAATTGAGGTAATAATCCCGCATGGAAGTCAAGCATGAGGTTGAATACGAGGATGGAGAACTCATCCTCATGGAAGGCGGAGAAAGTGACCGCAATATTTATGTTCTCTTAGAAGGTCAGGCAAGAGTGACCAAGGAGACAGATAAGGGCCAGGTAACTCTTGCCTTGCTAGAAGAGGGCGATATTTTCGGAGAGGTTTCTTTTTTGGCCCAGATATATGGCGCTCGCTCTGCGACTATAGCCGCAAGGGGCAGGGTCAAGGTTGGGGTTCTTGACCAAGAAAAACTGTCAACTGAGTATGGGACACTCTCACCTCTCTTCCAAAAGATTTTGAAAGATCTGGCAGAACGATTTAGCACGACCACCGTACTTGCATCTCGCCTTGCCGCTAGGCGGATGGAAAAACCAACCCTAGAGCGTCGGGCTGCCAAGCGGAACCCGTTGCAGAAGTTGCGTATCAAGGTTGAGTATGTGACGGAAACGATCCCTGGTAGGCAAACCTTGAGCGGGTCTGAATCTTACCAGGGTATTCTGCTGGATTTGGCCAAGACCGGCATGGGTCTCGCCTTATATACCACCGGTTTTAGTGAATCGACCCATCAACTGGGAGCCAAGTTCCTTTTCCAATTTACCCTTCCTGGCAAACCCATGATCCGCGTGCCGGGCCACATTGCCTGGGCGCGAGCTATGGGTGGCAAGAAAGCCCGTATGGGCGTCGAATTCAGTGAAACCAATCCCTACCTACGCAAACTCGTTGAGGAATTTCTCCAGACCGTAGCCGACCAGTAACGAGTATTACCTTCCATTTCGGAGAAGCACTTCGAGAATTTCCCTGAAATTGTAACCTCTTAACCCGGATATTTCATGAATTGCTGTCGCGAGACCACGAAGATGGGTGTGCCACCTGGCAACCGTCCCGCGGCACCGCGGGATTGGTTCCGAGGCGTGCCTGAACGGTACGTCGCAGGGGCCGACACCCGAGGACGCCAGGAAGGACGGCCATATCCGTGGTCGCAGCAAGTAATTCCTGAAATATCCGGGTTAAGGAGGATAGGTGCGGTGCGCCTGTAGAATTGGGGGAGTAGTTAGTGCTTAGTTCCTCGTGCTTGTTATCTACTGGGACCAGGAATATCGATGGTGGCACAGCTGCCGCCACCGCATGATTTGCTGGTAACCTTTGTTTTATCAGAGTCTCCACTTGAGCTACTACTGCCCATGACATAGCTGACGCAACTCAACACTCGCTCAACTTCATCACCTTCACAACTTGGACATTTCATTTCCAAGGTATCATCTTTGCGAACAGAGAGCAGCTCGAAACAATGGTTGCAGGAAAGACAGCGGAATTCGTATATTGGCATTAATACCCTCCCAGCTCAAAATAAATTTTTCACTTACTTTAATTCACAGCGACAGTATTGTCAAATCTCATGATACAGAGGGCATAGAGCATGGAGCATAGAGCATGGGGAAATACAGCGGGCAGCAGGAAGTGTCGTTATTCGTTATTAGTTATTCGTTATTCGGGAGATCTGTCGCTATGAGCTGCCTTGAAGATTTGAACAATTTCTACGATTTTTACGATTTCAACAATTTAAACGATTTAAACGATTTGACCAGTTGACGAATTAACGAATTCCCTAATAGTAGAATGCATATGGAAATACTCCAGGAACTACTCGAGAGTTTAAAGATAGACTTGCCGGTAACCGCCGGGGTTGTCGGATCCCATCTGATGGCAGTGGCAAGCCAACGGCTCGGGTTGGCCGCTCATTTACACAACCAGGGACAGAGCGACGCAGTCGTTTCGGAGAAGGGGGTTGGAACTCTGATAGGGAGGCGCGCTGGTGATCTGGCACATTGGCTTCTCGAGGATCACTGGGTCAGAGCTGGTATCGGCATGGCGGCTCTTAATTCCGTTCTCGAGATTGACTACCGGGCTTTGATTGAGGTGAACGCCAAGCAAATCATTGCAGATCGGGCTATCGGTAAGAATCTCATGGTGGTGGGACACTTTCCCTTTATTGGACAATTGCGCTCGAAGGTGCGCAACCTCTGGGTGATGGAGAAAGAGCCACGCAGTGGTGACCTGTCTGAGGAGGAGGGCTATCGGGCCCTGGCAGAAGCTGATGTGGTGGCCATTACGGGGAGTTGCCTAATAAACCATACCTTTGGCCGAATCATGGCCAACTGTAAGCCGGGAAGTTTTAAGATTATGTTAGGTCCTTCCACCCCATTGAGCACCATTTTACTTGATTGCGGTCTTGATGTAATTGGTGGTGCTTTGGTTGAAGAAAAGAGCACGGTTTTAAGGATGGTAGAGAACGGAGCTGCCTTTCGTCAGTTGAAGGGGGTTCGTACGGTCGTGATGACAAAGGATACCCTGTAGGAATCATAAATTCTAAATCCGAAGCACGAAGCACGAAACAAATTCAAAGCACGAATTCGCCAATGTTCAAAACAATCCAGTTTCGATATTCGAATTTCGGATTTGCCGACGGAGGAACGACGGAGGATGCTAGACCCTGAACAAACTCTCTATGTCTATGAACTAAAGGGAGGAGTGCCTCCAGCGTATTTGGAACTGGATGGACTCCTGGGGGTATGGCCGGAGGCAGATTATACCTATCTGTTTTTTACCAGTCCTGCCGAAGCTATATTGGAATCATTCTTCCAACAGCATCCGGGGTTTAGTCTCACTCGTCACTACCAGATGCCATATGGGCAATGGCAGCAGCTTGCTGCTCAGGAACCCCTAATTATAGACCGCTTCAGTATTATCACCCGGCAGCAGTCGGTGGAACTGATGCCGGGTGAGATTTTGCTGTGGATTGATCCAGGTGTCATCTTCGGATCCGGCCTACATCCCACTACTCGGGGTTGCTTGCGAGCGCTGTCCCAGCTCTATGCTGAAGCCAGACCCGTTAGAGTTCTCGATCTGGGGACTGGGACTGGTATACTGGCCATTGCCGCTGCAAAACTCGGGGCTGAGCAGGTAGAGGCTCTGGATTTGAATCCAATGGCCATTTCCACTGCAGCGGCTAATTGTGAACGCAATGGGGTTAGCGATATGGTGCGGTTGATAAGAGGTGATGCTCGAGACCATTTGCCCGATGCAGAGCTTCTCTGTGTGAATATACACTTCGACTTTCTCGAAGTTTTTTTCGACGGCCCTGTGCTCTGTAACTATCGTTGGGCTATTATCGGTGGGTTTCTCAAGGAAAAACTTGCAAGGGTTCGCGAACTCCTTCCGTCCTGTGCTAAAGTCAAAGAACCGGTGCTGGAAGAGAAAGGCTGGATAACGCTCATTGTGAAAATAGAGAGTCACTGATGACCAGTTGCGGGTTCCGTTTTATCTCTCACAGAGCTCGCAGAGGCGCAGAGAACTAAATCTAATCAGCAGTTCAGGTGCACATGAAGGCCAAGATCACTCAAAAGCACAATAGGTAAGCCTCGGAGACAGGAATAATCAGGTTTATTCCTGCATCCAAGGCCTACCTATCAGTCCCGATGATTTCTTCATCGGGATGCTGCTGCGCGGCTGCTTTTGGGAGATTCTGTCACACCAATCTTAAGTTTTTGTGGGGTACGCTGAGCAATTGTGAGCACACAGGGAGCTGAGGCAATAGCCATAAAGCTGATCAAGTCTCTCCGGGGGCTCGTTGAAACTCCGTGGGCTCAACAACAAATACAATGAAGGAGAAGTATCTGCAGGAGAGATATCGCTTAAAGGCTAGGTGGGGAGTGCTTGATGGACATGAGTGAGCTAGCTTGTTCTGGCCATCAAGTGCTCACCGCCGGTTCCGATGCAATGGCATCGGACCCCGCGTTGCGGGGCCTTTAAGCGATCAATACCAAAAGACTCTACAGTTTTTCTCTGAGTTCTCTAGCGAACCCTGAGCCTGGTCGAGGGGTGAGCGGGCGAGAGATTGCTGAGATCGCTGGGGGTGGGAATATTCTCGGAAGGAATACAGATGAATCACAATGATTTACCAACGAGAGGATCACAGTTGACGGATGCGCAACGCACGGTTATCAGGATCATGCTCAATGCAGTGGCATTGATTCTTACAGCAGGACTGTTTGAGAGCATTTATCTGGAAGGATTCTTCTCCGCAGTTCTCGCTGTGCTGATTCTTGCCTTCATCAACGCCTTCATCAGGCCAGTTTTGCTGCTCCTTACTCTGCCTATCACCGTGCTGAGTCTGGGGCTGTTCACCTTAGTGATTAATGCCACCCTTTTCAAGCTCACCTCAGCTTTTGTACCAGGTTTTCATGTGGGTGGATTCTGGAGCGCACTTGGTGGGGCTATCGTCTACAGCGTGCTGACACTGTTCATAACAATCTTCTTGTTCCCCCCACCGGGAGGACCGCATATTACCTTTCATTACCGCAGGTTATAGTAGCGCTCACAGAGCTCACAGAGACCTCAGAGGCGGGTGAGCGGGCGAGAGATATCTGGTTCCTGGGGTCGAGCGCTAGCGGGTGATCAGCATTATTGCGCCCATGACGATGAAGAGAATGCCGCCGACGAGTTTCACTATATGGGGGGGAAGCACCGGGCGAGAAAGGCACCTAGCAACACAGCCAAAAAAGCGCTGGCAACCAGAGCCAAAGAGGCACCCAAGAACACGGCCAGCCGTGACTGGCTGTCGGCTGAGAGGCAGAGAGCTGCGAATTGAGTTTTGTCCCCTAGCTCTGCCAGAAAGATAAGGCCGAAAGTGGTCAGAAGTGTTTTAATGTCCCATTTACCCTCCTAAAAGACTTCCTGCTATAAAAATCTTTCCATGGGTTGAATACGTGCAAAAGGTGATGGGGGTATCATCTATAGGTGAGGAAACGGTCAAAAGTCAACGGTTCTCTCTTAGTAACTAACATAGAAGCCGATAAGAAAGCTTTCGATGTTTTTATCGGCAGTACCGCCGATTTTCTCATCAGCCCTGAATTGCTCGAATCCCACCTTTATATTAGCGTTATGCCCCTTGATGAAATAGCTAACTCCAACCCGCCAAGCGGACCAGCTTCCCACATCATCGGAGGCATCGCTGTCCCAACGCTCAAAGAGGGCCCAAGGTTGGAGATTCAGGTTCTCGAGGTAGTATCCGCTTTGAACATAGAACCCATCCCCCTCGGTCTCTTTGGCATTTTTCGGAAGACCAGAGGCTGAGTCTCGAAGAGCGGTGGAGTCTTCAAGATCCAAATTACTATAACCTGCCTCGAAGGTTGTGCTCCCTGGACCAACAGGAATGTCCGCGAAAGCATCGATGGAGTAGTAGATATAGTTTATGTTGTCATCCGTAATTGCATCGCGAGCAATTCTCTGCTGATGATCAATGGAGGCGCCGATGGCTACAGTCTTTTTTGCTCCGAGATAGGTGGAGAGATTGTAGTAGCTCGGTTCGGGCTCGAAAAAGTTCAATTGCACCCGGGCGGTGACCCGCTCTTTATCCTCAGCATCGTTCATAAATTGGATGCCGGTGTAACCGCCCACATAGTACTTGGCATGAAATGTCTCGGTAAAAGATGTGGAGCCGAACAAAGTTGCC
>JAUWKY010000044.1 GCA_030613915.1 Syntrophobacterales bacterium | reverse complement strand
ATAGATTTCATCAACAGAAGCTACCGCAGCGGCATGTCACGCCGGGAAGCTATTACACACGGCATCCGCATCCGGCTTCGACCCATCTTGCTCACCACTCTCACCACTTCTTTGGGCCTTGCCCCCATGGCTCTCGGCATTCCAAGCTATTCAGTGGTCTGGGGCAGCATGGCCTCCACCTTTGCGACCGGTCTCTGCACCGCTACCTTCCTGACCCTTTTCATCGTGCCCATCGAGTGGGATCTCTTGATGGGGCTGAAACTTCGGTGGGAAAGCTGGCGGCAAGAACGGGCATTGGATTTTGAGCAATAGCCAAAAAAATCTCTCCGGTTTCACTGGCAAATATTGCGATGAGCCGCTCTAGAATGTCAGCACCCCATCACCATTCAATACAAGTGCATAGGTGAAAATGAATGTGTGCAGTGGAGCCGGAAGAGACCGGAGCAATCTGAGCGTAGATCCACAAGGCGTCGACCAACTTCATTCCCACGTAAGTGGGCATAAAATTTGCATCTTTTTGAATTAACCGCAAAAGGCGCACCTGACCGGTACAGTCAACGCACTGCCCATACAAGGCACCAAGGGAAGACGGCAAGCTCATGACCGGTAGTGATGAACGGAGAAGATACGTTCGGATTGATCGTCAATTTGTCACCCAGATATTCACCCCCAGAAGTGACTACAAAACCCAGGGCGTAACAGAGAATGTCAGCCAGGGAGGAGCTTATATCAAAGTCGAAGACTGGCGCGCCTTCCAGACCGGAGACCAGACAGTCATCACCTTTTTTCTCCCACCCAGCTTTACTGATAGAAGCAAAACCATTGGCCTCCGGGGTGAGGCCGAGGTCAAAAGGGTCGACCAGCAAAACGAAGGAATCGCTTTAGAATTCAGTAGAGATTTTCAGGAATTCGAAAAAATTGACCATGTTGAAATAGCAGGAACATCCAGGTACAACAAAATCTCATATTACCTCCAAACCGCTTCCGTCTTAGAGTTCGCCGATTTTATTCGAGCCAACCCGCATGGATTTCTGCTGGAGAAATCACAGAATGTACTGGACGACAAGGTAGTTTTTCAGTTCAATACGGTCTCATTGGATGATGACCACGCAATGCAACCCATCACACGCGACTTCTCGGTTGCCAGCGTGCTCGAATCAAGAGTGATAGAAGTAAAGAGACGGAAGTCTGACAAGGCAAAAAATACCATCACCATCGGACGCGCCTCAGCCAATGACATCGTTCTCTACAACAGTACAATATCTAAAACGCATGCATATCTATACATACATCCATCGAGGGCAGCCTGTTACCTAGTTGATTGTGATTCCAAAAACGGTACCTTACTAAATGGCGAGGTTCTAAAGCCATTTGAGCGGTATAAAGTGGTTGATTGTGATGAAATCTGCTTTGGACCACAAACCAAGATAGTCTACTTTTCATCAATAGCGCTCGCTAATTTCATCAACCAATTAAGAGCCACTAGTTCCGCCTAGTTCCACCATAATTTTCTCCATCCCCAGGTTAACCCTTCTTATCGCTTGATTTAACCCGGGATAAATCTTACATTTCTGGACACGAAAGACGTGGAGATGTAGGAAATTCATAAAATACCTATATCTCAAGACGTAACAAATTGAGGAATTGGGGAATTTAAGCTGAAAAGAGCTTTTAGGATTAGCAAGTTTCCAATTCACTAATTCCAAAATCCCAAAACTATTGTATTTGAGAATATCATGCCCAACAGCGACGATGTCCACCATCTGACCTTTGAGGACAAGGAAATACTCCTTATCGGAACTGCCCACGTGTCAAAGGAGAGTGCCGATCTGGTCGGTCAAGTTATTGATAGGGAAAGGCCTGATACCGTCTGTGTCGAACTCTGTGATTCCAGATATCAATCGTTAATACAAAAGAAAAAATGGCAGGATACCAACCTTTTCAAAGTAATCAAGGAGAAGAAGGCCTTTCTCTTGCTGTCAAATCTCATGCTTGCATATTTCCAGAAAAAGATCGGTCAGAAACTCGGGAGCAAACCCGGAGAAGAAATGATGCGAGCCATCCAGGCGGCAGAGGAAGTAGGGGCCGGCATACATCTCACCGACAGGGACATTCGCACCACCCTGTCAAGAACCTGGCGGTTGATGGGGCTGTGGACAAAAATAAAGCTGCTAGCCCAGTTCATCACTTCGGCAGGGGAGTTGGATGCTATAACCCAGGAAGATATAGAGAAAATGAAAAAAAAGGATGTCCTTGAGACCCTGCTCTCAGAGATAGGAGAAGAACTTCCGGAAATGAAGCACATCCTCATCGATGAAAGAGATCAGTACCTTACTCAAAAGATCAGAACCGCTCCCGGCAAGAAGATTGTGGCAGTAGTTGGCGCAGGGCACGTTCCAGGAATACAGAGTAACTGGAATCTGCCGGTGGACATCGAGGCTCTCAACCAGATTCCTCCCAAGAGTAAGTTGACCACTTTCGTGAAGTGGGCTCTTCCAGCCCTGATTCTAGGGTTGTTGATAGTGGGTTTTTTCACCGCCGGAACTGCGACAGCTACTCATATGATCAAGTGGTGGGTGCTGGCAAATGGTGTTCTTGCAGGACTAGGAGCAGCAATCGCATTTGGCCATCCTTTGACTGTTCTTTCGGCTGTATTAGCGGCTCCACTCACTTCCCTCAACCCTATGATCGCAGCCGGATGGGTGTCTGGCCTGGTGGAGACCTTTCTGGGAAAACCAAAGGTGCGAGACTTTGAGAGACTGCCTGAGGACATCTCGTCCTTGAAGGGATTTTGGAAGAATAAGATAACCCGAATATTATTAGTTGTCGTGTTTACGAATATAGGAAGTTCATTGGGAACATTCGTGGCTATCCCCCTGATGGTGAGGGTCTTCGCCTAAAGCATAGAGCAAAGGGCATGGAGCATAGAGCTTGAAGATAAATCTGCAATCCAAAATCCGAAATCCCAAGCACCAGATCTCAGGGTGTCAGGTGTCAGGTTTCGGGTGTCAGGAAAAACAGACAGAGAATCTGAAACCTAAATTCTGGATTCTGACTACCTGCCCTGAGCCTGTCGAAGGGCGGACTCCTTGTTTTTGGTGCCTAGTGCCTGGTGTCTAGTGCCTAGTTTCTGCCCTATGCTCTATGCTTCCCCAAATCTGCAATCTTCCTATCTTCCTGAGTCTGTGCCCTGGGAATCTATTAGATCTACATGTATAATGCCAATGGAAACGACAGTCGGGAGTTGCCACTGTTCAGGCGGTTTTGTTGTCGACACTTGGTCAAAGTTTAGTGGCAACTGAATTGAGTTACTGCGATTGCCTCGCCGGTCACGCACAAACAGCTTCGCTTGAAATTGCTCCCAGACCAGAGCTCCATCTGCCGGGGTCTTCAGGAAAACGTAGCCCACAAGCTCTGGGCAAGGAAGCCCCCTTATAGGTGTGAAACTGACTGGATACGAGCCTCCTCCTGATTGCCACAGGTCGGTAAT
Source organism: Syntrophobacterales bacterium (assembly GCA_030613915.1). GTDB lineage: Bacteria > Desulfobacterota > Syntrophobacteria > BM002 > BM002 > BM002. The sequence continues at coordinate 6,530 of JAUWKY010000044.1, read as the reverse complement.
CACGTAGGTCATGTCGCAATCCACATCCCTGACTCTCAAATATACCTTCCACGTTTCACCAGGACGAACCACCTGCTCGGCATAAGAGGCAAGGATTTGAGGCGGTGATCCCTCATCTCTCGGCCCCGGTCCCTGACCCTCCCACCGTAACCCGCAACTAACAAGGAGTAGACTTGCCAGAATTATCAGAAAAACTTTCTTAGTCATCGCTGCAGCCTCATCTAATGCGCGGAAAAGAGTGTAACCATATCGCCCAGAGAACGCAAGCTTGCCTTTCCCCTAGAACTCCCACATCACCGGATTATCATCCAGGTGGTCGGCGACAGACCGGCCGATACGGTCTATTTCCTCCAGGTCGTCAGGAAGGAGCTGGATCTTCACCGCTTTGGCGTTGTCTAAAACTTGATCGGCTTTGCGGGCCCCGGCGATGGCGCAGGTCTGCGCCTGAGCAATGAGCCAGGCAAGTGCCAGTTGCGCCAGGCTTACCTCGTATCGTCCTGCGATCGGGCGCAGGTTGTCCAAGGCTTGCTGCACTCGCTGGTAGTGATCGGCTTGAAACAGCCTGTTTCTCGCCCTGTGATCTCCCTTGGCGAATTTGTGGTCGGGACCAAATTTCCCCGTCAGTAGTCCCTGGGCGAGAGACGAGTAAGCTAGAACGGTAATGTTGTTGTCTATACAGTAGTCCAGTGCGTCTTTTTCCAAATATCTCCAGAATAAAGAGTAGGGCGGTTGCAGGCTGTCTATGCGGCCATGACCAGATGCTTCTTCCAGCTGCGCCCCGGAGAAGTTGGACACACCGATAGCGCGAATTTTACCCTGCTTCTTGAGGTCATTCAACGCCCGCATGGTCTCCTCAATGGGGACAAGTTCGGTGCCCCATGAACCAGCGGGCCAGTGGATCTGGTAGAGGTCCAAATAGTCCGTTTTGAGGTTTTTTAACGAGCCATGGCATGCCTCCATGACCTGGTCGTACCTGAGATGGTCGGAAAAGACTTTGGTTGCGTAGACTACCTGATCCCGAACGTCAGCAAGCGCTTCACCGACGATTCGCTCAGAATGACCATTTCCATAATACTCAGCGGTATCGATGGTGGTTATACCCGCCTCAAACGCAGCCCGTAAGGCCTTGATGGTCTCGGAATCATCGATGCCTACCCACATGTCTTTGCCGGCCTGCCAGGTTCCCATAATGATGGGTGTGATGTTCACCTCAGACGTACCAAGAGAGCGTAATTCCATAGCTGCCTCCTAAAATAAATGGTATGGTCCACGTAATGATCTATGAAACATTTAGACAGAAAATACAAGAAACACAACCACGATTTAACGACGTAACCATTTAGACTTTCCGATTCGCTACACCATTACTTCAGAGAGCCAACAGACCGACACTTGTCCGAGGGTGGATGATAGCTTCAGGGTAGAGTTTTATTAAAGAGCAGTCAACTGAGGAAGTGGGGAGGGAGGCTATATGGATTTCAATTCTCAAAGGGTTCTCGGCCGGACCGGCCTCAGGGTGGGCCGCTTGGGAGTAGGGTCAAGCTATGGTGCGCCGGCTGAAGCTTTTGAGGAAGCCTTCGAGCGAGGGTGCAACTATTTCTATTGGGGCTCTTGGCGCAGAACTGGCATGTGCCAAGCCATCAAAAACATTTGCCGAAAAGGAAAACGTGACGAATTGATTGTGGTAATTCAAAGCTATTCCCGTTCCGCTTTTCTCCTCGAAGTCTTCTACCGCCGAGCACTGAAGCTTTTGGCACTGGATCACGCCGACGTCTTGCTTCTGGGATGGTACAAGAAGAAACCTCCGCAGAGGATTCTCGATAAGGCCAATGCTATGAAAAAGAAAGGTATGTTCCGGTTTTTGGCTCTATCCAGTCACAACCGGCGACTATTTCCAGAGTTGGCCAAAGAAGACATCTTTGACATCTTTCACATTCGCTACAGCGCCGCACACCGCGGGGCGGAATCGGCGACGTTCCCCTACCTGAAAGGGGAGAACAGGCCAGATATAGTCAGTTACACTGCAACGAGATGGGGTCAGCTTCTTCAGGAGAAAAACATGCCACCTGGTGAATCCGCACCAGCAGCCAGTGACTGCTACCTATTCGTTTTGTCCCATCCAGCAGTAGATGTCTGCATGACCGGGCCTAAAAACCTGCAACAAATGCGAGAGGCTCTCAGGACCCTTGACCTCGGTCCATTGGGAGGTGATGAACTGGAGCGAATGCGAAAAATCGGCGATCATATAAGGGGATAGATCCCAAAGAAAGGTACAAGGCGTAAGGCATGCAGCTCAAGGGCTTAGTATTCTTTTGATTAACCTTATGCCCTGATCCCCCCATGCCTTGGATTTACCAATTCTCACCCAGTAGCTCAAAATAGGCCTGCGGACTGATACAAGCGGGACATACTTCCGGCGCATCGCTGGACTCGTGCAGGTAGCCACAGTTAAGACAACGCCAGACAACAACTTCTTGTCGTGTAAAAACCCGTCCCTCTTTGACATTGGCAGCCAGGTCCAGATACCGCTTTTCGTGCTGTCTTTCCGCCACACACACCGCTTCTAAGACCTCAGCCACGCGGATGAATCCTTCTTCGCGGGCGACCTCAGCAAAGCCCGGATACATCTCGGTGTGCTCGTACCTCTCGCCTGCTGCTGCTGCCAACAGGTTGTCATAGGTGCTACCTATTACCCCAGCTGGAAAGCTCCACTTGATTTCCACCTCCCCGCCGTTCAGGAATTTGAAGAACCTTTTGGCATGCTCCCTTTCATGGTTGGCCGTCTCTGCGAATATATCTGCGATCTGTATGTACCCATCCTGCCTCGCTTGCTCAGCGAAGTAGGTGTAACGGTTTCTCGCCTGGGATTCCCCGGCAAAGGCTGTAAGTAGATTTCTTTCCGTTTGACTACCTTTGAATTTGCCCACGTTGCCCCACTCCTTCTATGAAATAATGGTTTAACAAAGCCGTGGTTGCCCCTCTTATTCCTCCACGATAATGGCTTTCGGTGCACATTCCTCCGCAGCTTTTCGCACCAGGCCTTCCAGGTGTTCAGGAACCTCGTCCACCAAAACTCTTGATATCATCTGATCTTCATCGTATTCAAAAACCTCAGGACATACCTTGTTGCAATTCCTGTCTCCCATGCACAAATCGTAGTCAATGCTTACCTTCATGAATGCCTCCTTGTCTGGGTTGGACTTCATCTGTTTGTGAGGTTCTTCTGCGTCAGCCCCTAATCTTAACAATAGTTGTGGCCAAATTCCAGGGTTCAGGTGTCAGGTGTCAGGTTTCAGGGAGTAAAACCGAAGGCACTGCATTCTGAACACTGAACACTGAAATCTTAATCTTTGTGATTTGTTGTTTGGGATTCTCAGTCACTCCAATACTCTAAAACTCCAGCACTCCAGAACCACTGGACATGCTTTACCGGCAAAGCTATTGAACTCTGACATGGCCCTGAGGACCAGCTTTTCTATGACTGAACAAAAACGGGTGGGAATTAGGAGGTCAGACTGGTATCGAGAAACTCCAATACTCGAGCGAATACTCGTTCGGATACATCGCCCCGAAGGATTCCATGACGGTCGGAGTTAAACATAATCAGTTCTTTATCCTGGGAACCGAGCCCCTCATATATGCGTTTGCTGCCTTCGGGGTGTACCACCGGGTCGTCCGATGCCTGTATCAGTAAGGCCGGCACATTCACCCAATCCAAACGTTTTGAAAGCTCGTCCGTAAGCTCCATCAATTCCTTTACCCCGCTAATAGGATTGCGAAGATAATTGATATGCGGATTTTCAGGTTCGTTGGGCACAAAGTGCCTGCGGCCATCATCTTTGACCAGCTTGTCCGCCAGCTTATTCCAGAGAACCACAGCCGGAGCCAGTCTGGCCGACCTTCTCCTGAGCCTCATGGCGCAGTTGATGGCGAAAACTGCTCTTACGTTGTATAGCATGTTTGTGGCCGCAAGCAGGGCTAGGGCAGCTCCCACACTAAATCCACCCAGAACAACATCCTCGCAGCTATTTGCCAAGACCAGGTAGCCACGCTCCACCGACTGCAGCCAATCCTCCCAGGTTCTGAGGGCCAGATCTTCGGGGCTGGTTCCATGACCCCGAAGGCGAGGGGTAAAAACTGTGTAACCATGCTGATGCAGGTATGTGGCAAGCGGCCTGACCTCTTCAGGAGCCGCCATATAACCATGGACCAGTAGTACTCCGGTTTTCGCCCGAAACCTTCTATAAAGAGTGGGAGCACCAATGCGCCTCGGTTTTGACTCGCCCTCGCGTCGGTGCTCCTTATAGTCGGCGGCGAATTCCTGCTTCGCTATGCGAAGAAACTTCCGTCGTAGCCGCCAGCGCAGCAACCACTGGGGCTGCTCCGCAACTACCCGCAGTTTTCTAGTGAGCGGGTGGAGAAATTCCACCTCATTGAGAATAACCTGGTACGGATTATCTCTGCGGATAGTGTGGAAGTCGAAAAGTGGCTTCATCCTCAGCTTTTTTTTGTGGATAGTATTACCTTCCATATGAATCACACCGCTTTTTTCTGCAACCTCGAGGAAATCTGCCAGTATCTGGTGGTATCTTCGGCATAATCGCACGCATTGATCATGAAGCAGCCCCGAATGAAACTGGATATTCTTCAGCTTGGCGACGGTTTCTGTGGCCAGATAGAGTCGCTCCGCCAAGTCGAACAGGTTCAGACGGTGACCCGGGTAGTATTTCAGGATGTAGGCGATCAGATGGTCATAATTGACGGTGGTATTAAGATAAATGGAGGCCATGACTTTCCTGGTGAGATTGCTGGCAATTCGCCGCATCAACGGCCTGGAAGGCAGCACGTCGTCGGGCAGGATGGGCCGTTGACTGAGCATGTCTTGCTGAATCTTGCGCTTTTTGAGTAATGGACTGATGGCCAGGGGTTTACCGAAAGTGATATCGATGTCCACCCCCGAAAGAAGCATGGTCCCCTCGGTTTGTAGTTCTTCCACTATCCGCTCGGGAAGGTCTCTCACCACATAAGATGCGATCTTTTCAATGGCGTTTTGCTGTGAACGAATAGGGTAATAGGTTACATTCACCGGCACCAGGAACGTCTCTCGCTCGCTCACCTGGTCGGGGGATGAGAGATCGAAAACCTCCAATTGCTGTTGGAGCAAAGCTGGATCTGTCTGCCGCAAGTGGCACAGCCGTCTACGGTAAAACTCAGTTCGCAAGGCCAGGGCTGCAGCGCCGGTGTGTGGCGGCCGTCGAGTACCTGTGGCGCTGTAGATAAGGAATTTACCGCTCTCGACGATCTTCTTATCCTTGATCATAGACCCTTCCGGAAAGATTAACCAGGGATGCTCACCCATCAGCAAAGAGCGAATGATAATCTTGTCACGGTTGGGATCCTTGGTGGAAACCGCACCCACACCATCCAAATAACTCCCGAGAGGTCCGGTAAACAGGTCGTGGTGGGCGAGGGACATTACCGGCCTGCCGGTGAGCCTGTAAATCTGGTAAGGAAGAATCAGGGTTTCCAAGCGGGTGAAATGATTTACTGCAAGGATAGACACCCCATCTGGGATATTTTCAGCGCCATAAACACGGACCGAGGCTTTGAACAACCGCTCTAATGCTTTTATCCCCAGCTTGCTGAGCGAAAAAACCAGGCGGCTGATGTCTGCCATAGTACCTCTCGTTTGTGGTCAGCGGTCACAATGGTTAAGAAGCTACGTCCCAGATATATTTTCCCACAGCTTTGAACCGCGTGTATAGTATTTTGCACTATAAGCTGCCCCTTTGCACAATGAGTTGATATATCACGGCAATGGAGGGAACTGAAAGGGTATGCAACGTTAGGGTTTAGCGTTATCGGTCTTGCTGGTCACTTTCATTCCATAGAGCTTTGCAATCATTCTGTGTAAAATCTCACGGTCATCGGCTGACATCCTTGTGAACTGGACACCTATCCCATATTGGGGGTCGCCTTCGCTGGATTTTAAGACCGTCGACCACACCACCTTTCCATTGAGATTCATCGTTTTGTGCTCTGGCGCCCTAATGACAATGAGAAGGCCTTCCTCTAATGGTGGCATGTCTTTGCAGGAGACAAGCGCACCTTTAGAGCTGACGTTTTCTATTTTCCCCTCCACCTTAGCTAGAGGGGATAACATGGTGACAGGCCATTTGACCGGGACTCTGGGAACGAAGCGTTTTTCCTGCTTAACCATCTGTGCGCCTCCCCCTTGTGAGATTATCTCCGCACGTCAAGTAAAAAATGCAGGAAATATGCCATCAGTCTTTCATCTCTGGTATTGATTCCAACCCTGTTGCTCCCCATGGCACATGTAACGGGTCGGCAGTGGATTCTAGAAATACAATTGAGCTTTTACTATGTCTACTATTAATACTATATAAGTATCACAAAAAAAGAGAAAGCTACCGCTCTCAAGGAAGGAATGAATCCAGGCCCAAAGGTTCTGGCTTTTCGATGCCCCATGAGGGGGCTTGAATGGTCTTTCCCTCTTGCGGCAGTCTGCT
>JAUWKY010000122.1 GCA_030613915.1 Syntrophobacterales bacterium | reverse complement strand
GCTTGATGGTGTTGCCCGCTAGATCTCTTCTACTGTGATCGCGTCGACTTCACAGACCTCCACCCAGCTTTCACCTCCCTCACACTCTTCCTCATTGACCCCTTCAGCCTTGCCGTCCACCATCTCGAGCACGTCCATTGGACAAATATCGACACATTCTTCATCGCCTGTACACTTTTCCTTATCTACAGTTACCTGCCACATCTGCTGCTACCTCCTAATGTAGTGGATTCTCCTTACCTTAAGGCGGGCTCGATAATTAGAGTAAATCACTAGTGAAATTGAGATGTTAGGAACAGTAAAAACCTCGCGCTCGCACATCGGCGCTCAATATATCGTGAAGATTTTCCTTTGTCAACCTTTTGTGAAAGAACTTGCAAAAAAACAACGCGGTCACCTTACAGGTGACAGTCAGTTGTCCGTAGTCCGTTGCAGGATTAGTCGTTAATGGGCTCTCGAAAAATCCTACAACTGGCAACTATCGTCATACCGGACGAGACGAAGCCGAGATCCGGTATCCAGATGCATTCTTTCTCCTGGATTCCCGCCTGCGCGGGAATGACGAACATGCTAAGCGAATGTTTAAATTTCACCAGCGTCCCCTATTTTTGCACATTAGGTAGGTCGGATCGTTCTCGCTTAGTCCCGCTTTAGCGGGATTGATCCGACATGAGTAAGCGTCGGGTGAACTCCGCCGAGGCGGAAACCACCCGACCTACCGACTGTCCTCTGACATCTGACGTTTTCATATGTGACTTCTGCCCCCAGTAACCACACCCCTACTTCCAAAATCGGAATAATTCGGATACAACTGACTGCGGACTACGGACAACCTACACCTGTGGAGGAGTCATGATCAAATTCAACGGCATTAATCATCTGGCTATGGTAACGGGTGATATGGACAAGACCGTTCGCTTCTGGCGGGACCTGTTGGGCATGAGATTGGTTGCCGGACTCGGCAAGCCCGGCTACAGACACTACTTTTTCGAGATCTCTGAAGACGATCTCCTCGCCTTTTTTGAGTGGCCTGGGGTGGAACCCGTGGAGGAAAAGGACCACGGCTACCCTACCGCCGGGCCTGTCATTTTCGACCACATCTCTTTTGGGGTTGAATCCGAAGATGATCTTTATCAATTAAAAGACAAGCTCTCGGCTGCGGGGTTTTGGGTGTCGGAAGCAATCGATCACGGCTTTATTCACTCCATCTATTCTTTCGCCCCCAACTCCATTCCCATCGAATTCAGCCACAATGTAACAAGCGTGGATATCCGCAAGAACCCGCGGCTGGTGGACTCCGCCCCCTCAGTGGTCACGCGGGAAGGTCCAGAACCGCGCCCAGGCCACTGGCCCCCTGTGGAGGAGCCCACGCCACCGCAAGAGCGAAAGGTATATCCTGGCGAGGGAAGGGAGTTGGTCAAGGAGGAGAAGAACGTCTGGTAAGTGCCAAAGCACTTACCAGCAGGCAGCGGACAGAGGGCAGCAAGCAGCCCCCCCCTCACCCCTGCCCTCTCCCCCCAGTGGGTGGAGAGGGAGATCAAAGAATAATAGTATAAGATCCGCAGAGGGATATAACCCACCAAGAAATCTTTCTGCCTGCTGCTAGCTGTCTGCTGCCCGCTCGGACACTCGCACTTTAGGATCTAGGGTTCGACACAGTAAGAAAAAGGCTCATGCCTGTGTGGCATGAGCCTTTTTTGTTCACGAGTACTGCTATTCCTCAAACTAAGAGGCTATTTCCTCCTTAACCGAGACGGCAATCTTGTAGAGGATGGTAAGAATCAGGAAGCCTGTAGCCCAGATACCTACGGTAATCGCCACCTCCGGTAGGGTGGGGACGTACTCGGTTATTGTATCAAAGGGGTTAGGGATAAAACCGGTAATAACCAGGGTAATCCCTTTCTCGATCCACAGGGAAAAGAATACCAGCAAGCAGGAGATCGCCAGGGTCGTCTCATTCTTCCGGAGCGGTGGACAGAGCAGCATGAGTGTTGCTACCACTGCCATTACCGCAGAGGCCCACGTCCAGGGGACTAGATTTCCATACCCATTAAGACCGACGAAAGTGTACACGAAACCGTGCATATGCCCTGGTATCTGGCTGTAGAAAGCGGTGAAAATCTCCAACAACACGAAGAATATACTGATGATCAAGGCATATATCACAATGTTGGCCACCTTCTGAATGGCCTCCTTGCCGGGATCGAACTTGCTCACCCTTCTAACGATGAGACACAGGAGAATAAGGAGCGCTGGCCCGGCTGCAAATGCCGAGGCCAAAAAGCGGGCCGCCATGATGGCGGTGAGCCAGAAATGTCTTCCCGGTAAGCCCGCATAGAGAAAGGCGGTGACCGTGTGGATGCTAACAGCCCAGGGTATGGACAAATAGATAAGGGGTTTGACCCACTTGGGTGGTTCGACCTGTTTGCGCTCAGCACTCAATACCACCCAGCCGATGATGATGTTCAGGAAAAGGTAGCCATTCAAAACCACCATATCCCAGAACAGGATGGAGTTGGGGGTCGGGTGCAGGATGACGTTCAGCATGCGCATGGGCTTGCCCAGGTCCACAAGGATAAACATCAAACACATGTTAACCGCGGCCACAGCCAGGAACTCGCCCAGAATCGTGATCTTGCCGAACTCCTTGACATTGTGCAGATAGTAGGGCAGGACCACCATCACCGCTGAGGCTGCCACCCCGACCAGGAAAGTGAACTGGGCGATATAGAGGCCCCAGGAAACATCCCTGCTCATGCCGGTTACGGTTAATCCCTTATTGAGCTGATACAGGAAAGCGGTGACGCCTATCCCGTGAAGACCGAACAAAACCCCTATCAGTATCCAGTATTTTTTACTTCCTTTTAGAGCAGTCTCAAGCATAACCACCTCACACTATGTAGTAGACGTTAGGACTTGTCCCAAGCTCTGGTCTGCGCCTGATGGCAAAGCGTTCATGGAGTAATTCCCTTGCCTCGGAGTGGGGGTCTTCCAGGTCACCAAAAACGATAGCTTTTGAATCCTTAACCGCCTCAACGCACGCCGGCATCTCACCTACGGCCAGACGTTCAGCACAGAGGTTGCACTTTTCCACCACCCCTTTTGTGCGGGTGGGATATTTGGGGTTCGGTGGCTCTTTGTCCTTGAAGTAGGTCGTCCTCGGATCTTTCCAGTTGAAGCTCCGAGCCCCGAAAGGACAGGCAGCCATACAGTACCGGCAACCGATACAGCGATGCTGGTCCATCATGACGATGCCGTCTCCACGCTGCCAGGTGGCCTGGGTGGGGCACACCCGCACGCATGGGGGATTGCTACAGTGGTTGCAGAGTAGAAGGAACGGCTTCTCTTCTATCTCTTCGGCCAGGTATGCATGCTCCTGTCCCGGAAAAACATGCTCATACTTATCCGTCCAGATCCACTTGATCTCTTCTTCATCGCCGTAGTCAGGAACGTTGTGGATCAGGTGGCACGCTTCTATGGCCTTTTGGGTAGTCTCTTCATCCAGCTTCTTTACATCAACCACCAGGGCCCATCTCTTGCCGGTCATACCTTTTGGATTTGGCGAATACTCAGCCTTACCCATCTCGGCCTTGGCCAAAAGATCCACGGCCGAAAGTGTCCCGAGACCCAGGGTGGAGATTCCGAGTATCTTCAAGAAGCTCCTTCTGCTCCTCTCCATCACAACTTCTCCTTCGGCTCAATATGGCATTCCCAACAGTAAGGATTCACTTCAGCGTAGTTATGGCACTGATCGCAAAACTTGCTCTTGTTGGAATGGCAGTCCATACAAGTATTCTGCAAACTCACCGTATATTCTTTCCCGTCGGTGGCGACATAAATCCTCTTGCCTTCACGGATAGCCTCATTCCGCCAATCGTTAAGCATCTGCATGTGGGATTCCACCATGTATTCTTTGGCTTCTACACATTGCTTTGCCAGCTTTGCCTTCGGCGAAAGCTCTGGCTCAGGCGGTGGGCCGGATTTCACCAAACCGATCAAGAAGGGTGAGGTGAAAAAGACAACAAAGATAACGATTCCGGTGATGACTAAGCCTTTGTTATACATTATTCTTCACCCTCCGCTTCTCCTGCCGCTTCCTCATCAGCAACTTCTGCAGCTGCTTCTTCGACTCCTTCTTCAGCTGCTTCGAGAATTACTTCTGCAGCTGCTTCTTCAACCTCTTCTTCCTCCACCCAGGGGAATTCTTCGGCACGCAGATTCATGGTTCTTTTCTTTTCCCCCTCAAGGATGAGGGCATTCCCTACCAACTCGTGAATCCCTATGACCTCCACCTCAGGTACCCAGTACTCGCATAAAGTTGTAAGGGTGGCCCGGTCAATGGCACAGATACAGGCCATCGCGTTCACATCATGTTTGTCATGGACATACTGGAGGGCATTTGCCCGAGGAAAGGCCCCCCGCATCCTCATGTCCATAAACTCATCGGTATTCAAGCCGGACCCACTGCCGCAACAAAAGGTCTGCTCCCGAATGGTATCGATCGGCATCTCATTGAAGTTGTTGGCCACGTTCTGAATGACATACCGCGGCTCTTCAAAGAATCCCATGCCTCTGGCCGGGTTGCAAGAGTCATGGAACGTTAATTTGTATTGATCATTGCGGCTCAGATCCAGGTTCAGCTTACCGTGCTTGATCAGGTCCGCGGTGAACTCACAGATATGAATCATCTTATGGGATTTGGCATTCTCAAACACAGTGCCGGTAATGGGAGATTTGGGCACTTCCAGAAAGTCGGCGGGGCCAGTCATGGTGTCCATGTACTGATTGCACACCCTCCACATGTGGCCGCACTCTCCACCGATAATATATTTCACTCCCAATCTCTTGGCCTCGGCATACATTTTGGAGTTCAGCCTTTTCATCATCTCGTGGGAAGTGAAGGAGCCGAAGTTTCCGCCCTCTGAGGCGTAAGTGCTCCAAGTAATGTCGAGCCCCAGACCTTCAAGATAATGGAATAACATGAGATAGCCCATGGCAGTAAAGGTGCCCGGGTCAGCAAAGATATCGCCGGATGGAGTAATGAACAGGATCTCAGCTCCCTTCCTGTTTAAGCTGGGCTCGGGAAGGATTCCTGTGATCTCCTCGATCTCCTCGCAAAAAAATTCCACCATGGAATGGTAGGCGTGGGGCTGAATGCCTAGGTGATTACCCGTTCGGTAGCAGTTGGCCACCGGACCCGCTATCCAGTCGATGTTACAGCCTAACAGATTGAGTAACTCCCGACCGATCATAGTGACTTCTGCGGTGTCGATGCCGTAGGGGCAGAAAAGCGAACAGCGCCTACACTCGGTGCACTGGAAGAAGTAGTAGAACAAATCCTTGAATACGTCGTAGGTAAGCTTTCTCCCCCCGGCAAGCTTCCCCAGGATTTTTCCAGCGGTGGTGAATTCGCCTCGATAGATCGACCTGAGCAGCTCCGCCCGAAGAACCGGCATGTTCTTGGGATCGCCGGAGCCAATGAAGAAATGGCACTTGTCAGCGCAGGCGCCACATCTCACACATATATCCATGAAGAGTCTGAAAGAACGGAATTTATCCAGCCGCTCCCTCATTCCCTCGAGAAATATCTCTTGCCAGTTCTCCGGAAGCTTCCAGTCCTCGTCACCAGGCGACCAACTCCTCGGGTTAGGCAGACCGAGCACTTCGTGGTCTTTTGGCTTGGAGCCGTAGCACCACCTGCCCTCTTTCAATTCGACGGGCATGTCCATCCACCCTTTTTTGGGAGGCGTGTGGTCTACTTTTGCAAGTTCTTCTGGGGGCGCAACCTTTGCCATCGTTACTCCTTTTCAACTGGGAGTCCAACCTCTATCATCTTCTCCCTAAAATCGTCCTCATACTCAGCGTAAGTGTGGACCTTCACTGGGTAGTTCCAGGGATTTATGTGCCGCCGGGCGCGGTTGTCATTGGGCATGTTTCTGGTGGGACTGAAGAAAACTCCACCCGCATGCATGAGTTTACTGAAGGGGAAGTACGCGATCAAAACCGAGAGGAGAAACAGGTGGATGTAAAAGATAACACCTATCCCTTTCGGAATCGTGGGATGGAAACTTACCAGTCCTATGACTAACTCTTTGACGCTGGTGATGTCCACCCTGATGAAATATCGCATGAGAATTCCGGAAGTTGCCAAGCCAATGATCAGGAAAAGAGGAAAATAGTCGGCAGCTAGTGAGATATAGCGAAGTTGTGGCACTGCAACTCTTCTCAGAAAAAGATACAGTGCCGCCAGCAAGAGCACGACACCGCTTATCATAAGCCGCGGCAACCCTACCTCCACAAAGCCGTCGACGCTTTCCAGCGCACCCACAAAGAAGGGTACCGGCTCCATAAAAAGCCTAAAGTGTCTGATAAACACGACCAGAAAAGCATAGTGAAAGGCCAGTGCTGCCACCCACAGCCACTTGTTGGAGCCATAGTCTAGCTTGGGGCCATCCCTCAGTTCGATTCTGGTGTTCCTGAACAAGGAACGAAAGGCGAACACCTCAAGTGCCATTCTAACAATGACACCTCCGGTGCTGGAGGGATTGTCAATGGGGTTCGGCTTGATCCAAGAAAAACTCTTCATCTGCCCCCCGGTGGTGGGAATCTTGAAGGGTACCGGGGTTTTGGCCCATTGAACTACTCGGTAAATAAACCCGATGATGAAAGTCAGGACGGCCACGTAGGGAATGAAAATCCCAAAAAAATACTGGCCGCCTCCTTGCGCACCCACCAAGGGGATTACGACGAGTGCTATAACCGCAAAAAAGGAAACCCAGATGCCCATTTACAGGTACCTCGCTTCAAGTTAGATTTTCTGTGCTGCACACTTCGGGATCTCCTTCTTTTTCGGGGATCCCGCACATCATGTTTGCTCGTTCGATTAACCTTCCAACTCTGTTTTTGACCTCTTTCACCCTCAGCTCGTAAAGCTTCTCCCGACACTTGGTGTATATGTCAAGTGACATGAGGCCCATTGCATCTATTTTTCGCTCAAGCTCCCATAAATCTTCAGAAAAGCGGCTTTTGCCCATATTCTCAGCCAACTCATCCCTTATCAGTTTCTTCAGCTCGAAAAT
>JAUWKY010000241.1 GCA_030613915.1 Syntrophobacterales bacterium | reverse complement strand
AATGATGCCGGAATACCGGCCAAATTGGGTCGTTGACCGGATTCGGGACAAAGCGACAGTTCTCTATCCCGGGTGTAATTTTTCGGTAGGTCCAGCCAACCTGAGTCCATGGGACCTCTCAAAGCCACCCCTGATTATCTGGAACCACAGGTGGGAATTTGACAAATCTCCCGAGACTTTTTTTGCTGCTCTCGAGTCGGTCTTGTCCGGTGGGTTTGAATTTCGACTTGCGCTCCTGGGAGAGAATTTTCAGGTCGTGCCCAAACCATTTCTGACGGCCAGGGAAAAGTTCGGGAAAAGGATTGTTCATTACGGCTACGAGGTTTCAAAAAAGAAATATCAGGACTGGCTCAAACAAGGTGTGATCGTAGTGAGTACCGCAATCCAGGAAAATTTCGGCATCTCCATAGTGGAGGCAGTACGCTACGGTTGCTATCCCCTTTTGCCCAACAGCCTCTCATATCCGGAATTGATTCCGGAAAAGCACCATACTGATTGTCTGTACGACAGTCAGGAGGAGTTGGTGGAAAAGCTGAGCACGATCCTGGCAGAACCGAAAGAATATATGGACAAAAGGGAAGGGCTAGCATCTCACATGGAGAAGTATTCCTGGGAGGTGGTAATAGACAAATATGATAAAGAACTTGAAGAGCTGGTCGTCTATTAATTCCTATGGAAGTATTGGAAAATATTCCAGAAACACGGGTGGAAGTGCCAATCACCAAAGCAGTTGTCTACGGGTGGTATGATAATGAACTGGGGTCGTACAGCAATCTCCTGGGTGATCGAGTGGTGACCATGGCTGAGTCCATGCACAGCCAGTAGCAGTTTCTCACTCTCACATTCACTTTCAAATTTCTTCCATCGCTTGATATGCTCCCCTTAGCCTCTCTCGAAGTAGGAAGCAGAGCCTTTCCAAGACATTAAATCCAAGCTCATTGTTATCAAGCATCATCTGTCTTAGATCCGAACCCTTCATGACCAAGACTTTTGTTGGTTTTCGACAGACGGCTGAGGACATGAGGGTATGCGTTTCATTGAGAAGTGTGGACCAGCAGCCAAAAACCTTGCCTTTACCGAGCACTCCTATAACGACAGTTCCCTTGCGGGTGCCCAGATCCACAGATCTTTCCAAAAAGACATGCCCTTCAGCAACAATATAGATCTGCTCTCCCAAATCACCTTGCCGAAAAATGTGATCTGTGGCGGCATAGGCTTCAACCCGAAACAGACTGGTAAGTTCCTGAAGGTGATCTTCTTGGAACCCCTTAAAAAAAGCACAGCTTTCTAAGAGATGGATAATCTCTGAACGATCCATGCGCAATCCCTTCTAAAGCTTAGTCCTTGAAGTCTGGTTCTCTACAAAGACTTAGGTTTCAGTGTTCAGGTTTCAGGTTTCAGAGGGGATATGTTGCTTTCTCCTGACACCTGACACCCGACACCTGACACCTTAAGATTTGGCGCTTAGAATCTGATATTTTGCAAGCCTCCAGCCGTCTTACTCGCCTCCTTACATGGTAATTATTTTTCCAAATATTTGAAGGATAGATGTAACCTTGCTCTGTAAGCAACAACTTTGCCTTCCTCAATTTTCAAGTCCAGTTTTTTCACTTCGGCAATTCTTAAGTCCCTTAGGGTCTTGCTCGCAGTCTCCACAGCATTCTTGGCTGCATCTTCCCAAGAAACACCACTTGACCCCACCAATTCAATTATTTTGTAGGTGCCTACGGACATAACCTCGCCTCCTTTCCACCTGTAGATCAGGTGCGTTTACCCTAACGTTGCAGACCCAAACCGGTAAAAATCGCCGGCCTCAATCAAAGCTCATATTCTGCTTCCAACTCAAGAATGAACTCGCCCCGTCTATTACCTGGTGTGATTTTGAAAGTACCCCCTCCCTTTATGTTCGCCAGGATACCTATGCCGTTGTAGGTTTGCCAGGTGCCCGCGCTAATTTTGGTAGTGGAGTCGCGGTGGCCTTCAAAGCGGCTCTGTACTGCACCATGCTTGAAAGTGGCCTGGACATAACCCTGCATGGGACCAGAGCCCTTGATGCGGTCGTGGAATGTGACACTTCGGCGGGAGACAAACTCGCCAGCCACACCCTCGGTGAGTTCTATGGGCTCACCCTCCATTTCAGTCAGCGTCAGACTGTGGCCAGGCTTGTCGTGAACCTGGAGCGATGCTACTTTGGTAACCCTAAGGAGATACTTGTCCTTGCGTTTCTTCCGTTCCATAGTCTTCTCCTTCCACCGAATCCCTGATTCGCTTCTTTAGTTCACCAGCATAATTGTACAACCGTGAGCACTCCGAAGAATCTTCGAGGCGCGGCTTCCTGGATCGATCTGGCTGTCGCCAGCGCCGCGTCTACCGAGAGCCACTATGTTGTAGCCACCCCGGCTCGCTTCGGCGAGGATGTCCCGGGCAGGGCCGCTTTTTCGAGTTTGCATCTTTGTGCTGATCCGCTCCTCGGCAACGCCCGATTTAGTGAGAACTCCTCGCGCCTTGGCAAAGATACCCCCCATTATTTCTTCATAGGTCCATTGCCATTTTTTCACTACCCCCTTCCGTTCCCCACGCTCTTCCTTATCCAAAATGTGGCCGTCGTCCCAGTAAGCAGGCGGTTTGGCTGGCATCACATTAAGAAAGGTAATCCGAACATCTGGGAGCGGTCCAAGGGTTTCGGCCAAGTGGGTAGCGATACGGTCAGCGTAGTCAGATTCATCTACTGCTGCGAGAACGTGGGGCGGCTTGAGGGGGAGGTTGCCGATTGCCCATACAGGCTGCACGTCCGCATATTGATAAATATTGGCAGTAGTAGTATCCGGAAGCAAGTGCTTAACCCCGGACTGCTGCTTACGGGCCAAGACGATGGCTATGATTTCTTCACTCTTGCCTCCATTCAGGATATCCTTGGCAGCATTCACGCTTTGCAGTCTTGTCTCCGTGCTGATGCGTGAGCGTTTGTACCCCATCTGGAGCAGTGAACTGACACCCTTGTCCAGGATCTGTTGGGCCCGCATCTTCTGAACCTCTTGCCAGTCGGTGGTCTCGCTTGAGGTTGGAGGAGGGGCCGGAAGGTGACTCTCAGTCACAGCGAGAAATAGATGGAAATGGGCATCGGTTTTCAGGAAAAGACCAGCCAGGTTTTCCAGGGCTTCAAAGGTGTACTGCGAATCGTCAATGCCTAGGAGGAATCTTTTGACCATAGCAAAACCTCCTTACTGATAATATTTTCATTTCTTCACGTTACAGGAAAGCACATGGCAACAAGATGAGGTCCTGCCCACTTCACGCGGCCTCATATTCGCCCTCTAATTCGAGGATGTACTCGTTCCAGCGTTCTCCCGCAGTAACTCTGAATGTTCCTTCGCCTTTGATGCCGGCCAGTTTCCCTGTGGAGTGATACGTTTTCCATGTGCCGGCGCTGACTTTTGTCTTGCCGTCACGCTGCCCTTCAAAGCGACTGTAGGCTGATCCTTCCTGGAAGTAGGCCATAACATACCCTTCCATAGGACCTGAACCCCTCCTCCGGTCGTGGAAGGTAACACTGCGGCGGGTGACAAACTCGCCGGCCAAACCCGGTTCGTATTCAATGGGTTCCCCCTCCATCTCAGTGAGAGTCAGGGTGTGACCAGGCGTGTCATGAACCTGAAGCTCTTCTATTTTGGTTACTCGGAGTAGATATTTGTCCTTTCTCTTCATAATTTTCTCCTTTCATCACTTTATCCTCCAGTGAGCCCAGCGGATTGCTTCCATGCTCTCCGGGGAACATTGATAGGTGATACGGTTCAGATGACGACCTGACGTCAAAAATGAACTGCGCACTAGCCCGGATGTTTCACTGGGAGATTGGAGGGCACAATTTAAGGTTCATTTGACCCCCAAGATCTTACTGTATCTGGAAAAGTCAGAAGAAACTGCATACTATGATCATGCTACGCCCAATGGCAAGCTTCTGTCAAAGAGAAAAATGGATACGATTCGATTTCTTTTCCTCCGTGTGTGCATATCCTAATTTCTATATGTGGGGGCAGATATCCAGGCTGGAAAAAACGAGATGTCTTGCGAGGTGGTTAGTTCCCGAAAAATTTCGATCTGATGTGCATATCTTAAGTTCTAGGAGGCATCCAAGACTTCACATCTATAGCAGATACTGAAAGCCGCCGTAGGCATGGGCGTCATATTTAAATCTGGTGCTTGGTGAGGTGAGACTATTGTAAAAGTGGGATCTTGTATGTACTAGGATAATTTTAGAATAGATAAATGTGATGAAGATTTAATACACCATGTCCTTTTCGTCCATTTATTTGATGCGTGCTTAATCACTGTGTAGATTGGTGATTGAGGTTTTAAGATTCTAGAACTAATATTGAAATATTAGACGAGATTGGTTTGACTTAGAGTTTT
>JAUWKY010000245.1 GCA_030613915.1 Syntrophobacterales bacterium | reverse complement strand
CGCAAAGATCTCTTCTCCCCTTGGAAACTATGTCACAATTCGCCGAACCCGTCATTCCGGACGAGTCCACCTAAGGTGGGCGAGATCCGGAATCCAGTGAAAGTTCTATATAATCAGCCTGTTTCTGGATCCCGGCTCGCGGCCCGCTTTGCGGGACTTGGCCGGGATGACGAATTGCGACACAGTCTCTTGCGGGGAGAGGGGGCATGTCGTTATCCTGCGGAGCTAAATACATCGGCGTTTTCCAATATTCAATGACCAAAACAGGTTTGGAATTTGGAATTTCGGTCATTGTGATTTATTTGATATTTGGGATTTGGGATTTGGGATTTGGAATTTCTCTTCCCCCAGTATTCAAAAACATCTCGCAATCTTTAATCCACCGCATACCTGCGCCATGGAGATCTAAGTAGCAGATAATTTTTAAACCCCCTTTGATCTCGGCATCGATCTTGCTATCAACATACTGCTGACATTTCGAGATGTTTGCATTGGCAATCTTTCTGTTTTTGGAAGAAAAGGAGGGGCACAATGGCGGAAAAGATCATGGTTGTTGATGACGAAAAGGAAATAAGGGAGCTGCTCAGCATCTATCTATCTGAAGATGGTTATGATGTAATTGCAGCCGCAAGTGGAGAGGAGGCCATAGATTTGGCACAGAACGAGGAGCCGCAGGTCATTCTCATGGACGTTAAGATGCCCGGAATTGATGGAGTAGAAACGTGTAAGAGGCTGAAAGGGGCAGAAAGAACAAAGTCAATCCCGGTTATTATGGTAACCGCATATCAGGATAGAGATGTGGAAGCCTATCTTGAAGGAGCTGACGACTTTGTTAACAAGCCGTTCGACAGAACAGAAATAACTTTTAGGGTTAGATCCATGCTCAGAATCCGTCACCTTAACGATGAATTGGAGAGAGCTATGGCTTACATAGAGGAGTTGGATAGAACTCTCCCGAAGCGTTGACACCACGTCAATTGACCCAGATAATTTTAGAACGACTCTTTTCCATTTGACCTCCGCGCCTCACGTGGTGACAAAGCATAGCTTATCAGGTGGAGAGAAATCTCGGACCTGAGTTGTATCTTCCCCCGCCTGGACTTCAACTCCCACCTTCCTTGCCAGGTCGATTTCAAGTCTTATCTTAAGTAGATACTGAGAATCATATCCGGGCTAAATAAGGAGCACGATAAGTGGAAGGAATCTCGCCTCGCCAGAACTCTGCCAGTGCTACTGAATTAGAAGTAACACCTCTTAGATCACAAATAGGCCCCATTCTTTTCTTGGCCGGGATTTTCTTCTTGAATTTTTTGGGCAGAATAATCCTTGCCCCTCTGTTGCCTACCATTGAAAAAGACTTGGGCCTGGATCACGCTGGAGCAGGTTTACTCTTTCTCTTGATATCATCGGGATATTTCGTATCTCTTCTGGGGTCCGGTTTTGTAGCCTCGCGACTCATGCACAAACGGACAATAATTGTCTCGGCCATCGCCATTGGCCTTGCTCTCCTTGGAATCTCTTCCAGCAACAGCCTGCTAGGGATTAGCATGGGTCTGGTATTACTGGGATTGGCAGCAGGGCTTTATCTGCCATCTGGTATCTCCACCTTGACGTCGTTGATCAGTCCTAGTCAGTGGGGGAAAGCACTAGCCATCCACGAACTGGCTCCAAATTTAGCCTTCGTTGCTGCCCCTTTAATATCTGAGGTTCTGCTGCAATGGTTTTCCTGGCGAGGAATTCTGGCTGTAATGGGTATAGGGTCAATGGTGGCAGGGATGGCCTTCGGTCGGTTTGGCAAGGGTGGCAAGTTCCCCGGAGATGCCCCCAGCGTTGCCTCTGTCCGAACCATTTTGGCCAAACCAGCTTTTTGGATCATGACCATCCTTTTTAGCTTAGCCATCACCGGCAGTTTGGGTGTATATGCCATGCTGCCTCTCTACCTGGTCACTGAGCGCTCCATGGACCAATACTGGGCCAACACTCTGGTAGCTGTTTCGCGCGTTTCAGGCCTTGGGATGGCATTTCTTGCTGGCTGGGCAACAGATCGTTTCGGGGCCAGGAAAATTATGGCAGCTGTATTTCTGCTCACCGGTACCATGACGTTCCTGTTGGGTGTAACAAAGGGTTACTGGATGGTACTCATTGTTTTCGCCCAGCCAATGCTGGCGGTCTGTTTTTTTCCGGCAGGATTTGCTGCCCTGTCCTGCATAGGGCCTTCAAGTTCCCGAAACGTGGCTGTTTCACTCACGATTCCCCTTGCTTTTCTTATTGGGGCTGGAGCAATTCCAGCCGGCCTCGGAATAATGGCTGATACTATTTCCTTTGCTTTTGGTTTCGCTCTGGTGGGGGTATTTATCTTTATGGGCTTCCTGTTATCCCTCACCCTGCAATTACCCGCAGAAAATGAATGCCCAACTACATTTTTCCAAGAGCAGAGGTAATGTGGTCCGATTTTTTGAGTTCAGATGAGAAAAATACCCTGCTCGGCTTATATGTTTCAGTTGAAATGCAAATCCTGGCATGATGTTTGTATGTAAAATTCCATACCGAAACTCAATCTATCTGATTCAGCATTCTACGAACAATTGCGAAAAGGATTAACGAAAAGTGGTCGCATACTCCATATATGTCGTAGATGACGACTCCGACATGAGGGAAGTGTTGAGCCTGGCCCTGGAGTCAAAATTTCAGGTGAAGGCTTTCTCCACAGCCGGGAGTGCAATTGAGGTAATCAAAGATGATCCTCCCGATTTGGTTCTGCTTGACATTGGGCTGCCGGACATGAGCGGTGTAGACGCTCTTCGCGAGATTAAGAAGCTCCATCCAGAAGCCCTGGTCATTATGGTCACCGCCTCCACCGACATCGACACCGCAATCTCCACCATGAAACTCGGGGCTTCCGACTACATGACCAAGCCCATTAATGTAGATGCCTTGGAGGTTAGTGTTCGAAACGCCCTTGATAGAATCAGACTGCGCAAAGAAGTCCAGGCCCTCCAGGAGAAGTATCTTAAGGAAAATATCCCGTGTTTCGTTGGAGAAAGCAATGCCATCCAGGATGTGATGCAATTTGTGGACAAGGTAGCCAAAGCTAGCGACACTCCGGTCCTCATCCTCGGTGAAACCGGCACCGGCAAGGAATTGATAGCGAGCGCCATCCACTATAAAAGCCCCAACTTCAATGGGCCCTTTCTCACTTTGAACTGCTCGGCCATACCCAAAGACCTCATTGAGAGTGAGCTGTTTGGGTACGAGAAAGGAGCTTTTACCGGAGCACAGGCGGCTGGCAAAAAGGGGTTGGTGGAACTGGCTGCCGACGGCACCTTATTCCTTGATGAGGTGGGCGATCTGAGCCTCGAAGCCCAGGCCAAGCTCCTCCGTTTCCTTGAAGAGGGGGAGTATTACAGGGTGGGGGGCACCAAAAAGCTCCGAATCCAAACCAGAGTGGTTTCAGCTACCAACAAAGATTTGGTTGCCATGATAGAAAAGGACCTGTTCAGACGCGATCTTTACTACAGGCTGGCGGTTATCAAAGTCGAGGTCCCCGCTCTCAACAATCGCCGTGACGATATCGTGCCCATTGCCAGGCACTTTCTTTCTGAATTCGGTAATAAACACGGAAAATCTTTTACCGGTTTCTCTCTCGAGACCGAAGGCTATCTGAAGAATCACCAATGGCAAGGAAATATTCGCGAATTGAGAAACCTGGTGGAGAGGGGCATCCTCGTTGGCCCCGGACCTGAGCTAACCCCAGAGGATCTTGGTCTGGAGGGAGGCTTTGAGGGTGTTCCCCCACAACCTGCTGAAGGTGACAGTGGAATTCCAACCCTACCGGATGAAGGCCTTGATCTCCAGGCCTTAGAGGAACATTACTTGAGAGAAGCTCTAACGAAGGCGGGAGGCAACGAAACAAAAGCGGCGAAGCTTTTGAGAATGAGCTATTATTCCTTCCGCTATCGAAGAAAAAAACTGAAAGACCTCCAAGCCTAGTTTCCTTCAGATTTTCAACCATTCCATTATCTCCTCACTTTCATGTCTCCCATCTGTAATTTCAAATCCTTAAAGTCCCAAATCCCAAATCCCAAGCACTAAATCCCAGGGTGTCAGGTGTCAGGTTTCAGGTGTCAGGAGTTATTTGTCGATTAGAGAATTCGTCAAATCGTTGAAACCGTTGAAGTCGTAGAAATCGTAGAAGCCGTAGAAGTCGTCAAGGCATTTCATAGCGAGATATCTCCCGAATAACGAATAACTAAT
>JAUWKY010000242.1 GCA_030613915.1 Syntrophobacterales bacterium | reverse complement strand
TGAGGGCTTTCAGCAGTTTGATACAAAACTTGAGAAAGGCCTCAACCGGTTGACCGTTGGCATGGTGCTCTCGGCTTCTATTCTTGCTGCTGCTCTGGTGCTCAATTCAGCGCAGAAAGTTATGGAGTTCGAGGTAAGCTTCCTTGGGCTGGAGGCAATTTCTCTAACAGGTATTCTAGGAATAACTGGCTATGTCGTCACTACAGTTCTCGGAGTCTGGCTTATTATCGGCATTTAGCGTTCCGGGAAGTTATGAGGCTAGAGGTCGGAGGTCAGAGATCAGAGGTCAGAATACAGATGTTGGATTATCCTGTGGGAGCGGCTTTTAGCCGCGATCTTGCGATGATAGCGGCTTTAAAGATTTGACTATTCAACTATTTGGCTAATTGTAGTGCAGTGATCAAGGCAGTAGGGGCTCGAGGGGGCACCCCTCGCAGCGGGCCTTACGTTTACAGTGAAGTTTTCCCACCCTCACCAGTAGGGCGTGATATTCGTTGAACATCTCCACATCAAGCGGCAAGTGGTGCATGAACAAATCCTGTAGTGCTTGATAGTTGACCTCCTCTTCGATGAGACCGTGGCGGCTGGTAACTCGGTAAGTATAGGTATCCACGACGAAAATGGGCCTGTGGAAAGCATAAAGCAGAATACTGTCGGCGGTCTCAGGGCCAACGCCGTTGACTGATAACAGCTCCTGGCGCAACTGCGCTGTCTCCATCTGCCCCATGGCGTCCAGGTCACCGCCGTAAGTCTCGGCAACCATCCCAATCAAGTTCTTGAGACGACGCGCTTTGAGATTGAAATAGCCTGCCGGCTTAATGAACTCGGCAAGCTCCTCTATAGATCTGTGGTGGAGTTTGTCTAGAGAAAGGAGGCCATTTTTGTTCAAATTGGCGATGGCCTTCTCAACTCCCTGCCAATTTGTATTTTGGGTGAGAACGGCTCCGACCATGACCTCGAGGACGCTGTCTGCAGGCCACCAGTGCTGGGGCCCGTACGCCTCCACAAGGCGATTGTAGATCCTAGTCAGCGCGTCAGCAAGACGATTCATCTGGCTCCTTCGCGATTCTTGCCGGCCATCCGTCACCTTTGTCTGAAGCTTACGGCCTAAAAGGAAAAGCACCTGGCAAAGCAATAGCCAATGGTTGGGGGCAGAGCGCGCGAGTATGGCTTGTCTGGTCTTTCCCAAGAAAGTATCAGAATGTTCTCACCAGTTCAGGTTCAACACAAGTATAACGATTATCCATCAGCAAGCAATGGATAAGGTGGCAGGAGTGACCCCAATCCCAAAGGAGCAAAAGGTTATTGACAGCTCGAGGTTGTCAAAGGGGAACTTGAAGCACTGGACGGCACGATTCGAAAGCTGTAGACTATTTTCGCTCACAGAATTGGTCTTTCTCTTTTTGTGGTTCTTCGGAGGATGGTTATGGCAGTAAGCCTGGCGCTGATCGTGGTCTTTGGCCTGGCAGCGGATATCCTGTTCCGCAAGTTCAAGCTCCCTGGCCTGGTTGGCATGCTTATCGTCGGGGTTCTGGTAGGGCCATATGTCGTAGGCCTGATGCGGCCAGAGATGATGCAAGTCTCGGCTGACTTTCGCAAAATTGCTCTGATTGTGATCCTTTTGCGGGCAGGGTTCGAGCTGCGGCGAGACACTCTCCGTCGGGTAGGCAAGACAGCGATCATTATGTCCGCTTTGCCGGCCATTTTCGAAATTGCGGCAATCATGGCGGTTGCCCCTTACTTCTTGAAAATTTCCCTCCTCGAGGCCACCATTTTGGGTAGTATCCTGGCAGCGGTCTCCCCGGCTGTAGTGGTGCCGCTGATGATCGATTTCATGGAGCGGGGCAAAGGGGCCAAGAAAGGCATCCCCACCATGATTTTGGCGGCATCCTCTGTTGATGACGTCTTCGTTATTGTCCTGTTTACCATCTTCCTGGGTATGTACGGTGGTCACAAGGTAAACATCGCCTGGCAGTTGGCAGGAATACCTATCTCCGTTGCTCTCGGTATCATCGTTGGCCTGATTCCCGGCTACTTGCTCTACAAGCTTTTTCTCAAGTACGACTGGCAGCCACCCAGGCGCACCCTGCTGGTCATTGGAATATCCATTTGTTTGATGTGGCTGGAGGAAGTGGCCCACGGAGTGGTTCCCATTGCCTCCTTATTGGGAGTAATGGCCATTGGCTTCATCATCCTGGAGAAGGAGGAGGCCATTGCTCACATTATCTCCCAGAAGCTCAAAAAACTCTGGGTTTTTGCGGAATTGCTGCTCTTCGTACTGGTGGGAGCCCAGGTCAATGTTTCCGTGGCCTGGAAAGCGGGGGCGGCAGGCCTGATCATTATCTTTATCGGTTTGGTGGCCAGATCAATAGGCACCTATATTTCGGTATTGGGAACTGATTACACCCGGAAAGAGCGGTTATTTTGTGTGGTTGCCTACGTGCCCAAAGCCACGGTACAGGCGGCAATTGGTGCTGTTCCTCTGGAGGCCGGGGTGGCGGGTGGCGAGGTAATTCTGGCGGTGGCTGTACTCAGTATTCTGGTGACAGCACCTCTGGGTGCCATTGGTATCATGCTCTTGGGCGAACCTATTCTGGAAGAGGAGAAACTGACAAGCTACCGATTCAAGACGCTGCGAGAAAAGCTGCAACTGCCCAGGGTTGGCGAAAGAATTAGGAGCAAGAAGCATGGCACCATCTGGAAGATTATAGAGGAAAAAGAGGTCTGGATAGATGTGTCCGAGGAGGAAGGATTCGAACCCGGCCCCACGCCGGCCATCTACATAAGATACTGGAAGCCTGAAAGTTCCGCGGTTCCCGGAAGGGGTAAGACCATGGAATACAGATACAGTTTCGTCGACAGTTCATTTCATGCCAACTGGGAGATACTTTACGATTAGCAGGCAGCAGAGCTCAGCTCTCATCGAGCCTCGAATATCTCCAATCTTAAATCTGCAATCTACAATCACCCCTGTGAGGTGTAATGATGCGATACAAATATGGCATGATTCACGGCCGATTTCAGCCTTTTCATCTTGAGCATCTACGGTACTTTCGTTTGGTCTGGGAACGATCTGAGCATGTGATTGTGGGTATCACCAATCCTGATCCAAGTACAATTTTGGTGGATGAATTGAATGAGCATCGTCACCTTCCAGAAGAAAATCCACTTACCTTTACGGAAAGGCTAATGATGATTCAAGAGACCCTTCGCGACGAGGGATATCCACTGGAGCGGATCTTTATAGTCCCTTTGCCGATCCACCATCCTGAGCGCTGGCAATACTATGTTCCACCTGGTACGGTAATGTTTGTTGTGGTCTATTCTCCCTGGGAAAGGCAAAAGGCGGAACGATTTCGTGGGGCTGGGCTCGAGGTCGTTGTGGTGGACAACTTGAAAAAAGGAATCAGCGGCCAGGAGGTACGTTCTCTGCTTGTATCGAATGGCAACTGGGAGAGGTTGGTTCCACCCACTGTGGCTCGGTTTTTACAGCGAAAGCCGGAGGGCGAGGGATGAACTGGAAAACGAAACCCACTGATCGGTTTGTATTGAGATTCATCAAGGTCTATGTCTCGGCTCCGGTATCAGCGGTGTTGGTGCACACCATGCCGGAAATAAGACCCGCCGTTCTCACCTTGGTGGCAGCCTGTTTGGGAATCAGCGGTGGCATTGCCTTTGGACTGGGTTTGGCCTGGATAGGAGCGCTGCTGGCTGCAGTTGCTCAGATTCTGGATGGCGTAGATGGTCAGGTTGCCAGACTGACTGATAAAGTGAGCTCTGAGGGGGCTTTTCTGGACTCGGTATTGGACCGTTACATGGACTTTTCTCTCCTGTTCGGTATTCTTCTTCACTGTCTTCGCTATCCAGGTGGTGTGGGGTTGGGAGGGGTAATTATCAGCCCCGTTTGGCTGATTGTGCTTACAGGTTTGGCAGCTGCGGGTTGCAGCCAAGTCAGCTATGCTACCGCCCGCGCTGAAAGTCTTAAACTGGACTATCGCCGGCCGGAGTATGCCGGGAAAGGAAGCCGCACCACGGTCATTATCATTTGTGGACTTCTCACACCCTTCTGGATTCACTTTCCTTTGTTGGCCCTAATTTATCTCGCCGTTCATCCCAATGTCGCCGTTTTGGTTTCGCTATTCCGACTGAAGCGACCAGTAAGCAGTAGGTATTAAGGGGTCAGAATCCGGGTGCAATATGGCGCAAGGCTTAAGGCGCATGGCGCAGGGAAAAAAATTGACCAGGTGATTACCTCATCCCTAAGCCTTGTACCCTGTGCCCTATGCCTCCTGCGAAATGCTCTATGCCCAATGATCCTCGTCTCCGTATCGTCTTTTCTTGATTACCACCCTGACAAACCCGGCGACAGTTAACAGCGCTGCAAGAAAAAAT
>JAUWKY010000225.1 GCA_030613915.1 Syntrophobacterales bacterium | reverse complement strand
AATCCATTCGTAACATTAACAAAGACAGTTATGACGCCCTGGCGGGCGTTCGATTTGACTATCCTATATTTAATCGGGATGCAAAAGCCCTTCAGCGGCGAACGCTGCTGAATCGGGAACAGGCGCAAAAAGCTCTGGAGAACCTTTCACAGCTTGTGGAAGTCGACGTCCGCACCGCCTACATTGAGGTCAACCGAACCAAGCAGCAGATTACCGCCTCATCGGTCACCCGCAAGTTCGACGAGGAAAAACTCCGGACAGAAACCGAAAAACTGCGAGTGGGAAAATCAACAAGCTTTCTGGTGGCTCAAGCTCAGCGCGATCTGTTGGTCAGCCGGATCGGCGAGGTGCGGGCCCTTGCCAACTACCTCAAGGCCTTGATCGATCTTTACCGACAGGACGGATCGCTGCTCGAGCGCCGCGGAATTTCCGCCCCTGGACGAGAACCGGTCAACCTTGCAGAAAAATAGAAATTGGTCCAATGGAATTGTGATCCCCTCCAAATCTAATAATTAATTACTTTCAATCTTTCAACGTATCCGCAAGAATTCCGTTGCAAAACAAAAGATTACATCCCCTAATTCACACTTTTGGCTTCTGGGGCATCGGCACAAAATGCTGGGGTAAAACTCTCTGGATAGGGACTAAACATATCTTGCCAAGATGGCAAACTTAGCAATAGTTACATTATGGTAAGGAGATTTTAACTATTCAGGGATGCTCTGGACTCAGGATAAATAGCAGAACTCTCTATATCATACTCTAATGAGATAACCACCATATATGGTAGCAATGTCTCGACAGATAAAATGTGAATTAGAGTATGTTAAAGACACTCCAACTAAACCACCACGTGCCTGCTCTCTGCTCGATTTCCCTCGTCCGCCGCATTATCCCTCGTCGGGCGAGGGAATGTGCGATTCACAGGGTACTCCCACCTGGCACAGCCCGCAGCCGACCTTGTTGTTTAAACCATATTTTTTGCGGACGTAGCTCTTTGCCTTTTCAAGGTGATTTTGACATCTGACCTTATCATGGCCTTCGGAACTGATGGCCTGAACTGGACAGCGCTCGACACATTTCTGACAGGTGCCATGACTATAGAAAAGACAATAGGCGTGGTGATCCCGGTAGGGTCGGGGGGTGGGGTGGACCTCTAGTCTGGCTACCACTGAACCGGCTCTTATTGCCTTGCCAACAGGGGTGATAAGACCGTCGCAAAGCCCGAAAGTGCCCAGGGCTGCCGCATGAGCTGCGTGGCGCTCAGACCAGTTAGAAGCGAAGCCGTAACGCTCAGAAGTTTGCCGAGACCAGTAGGGTGAAAGCATGGGCGCCACTGCTTCCACACCAGCCTGAATTAGAGTCTTAACCACGTGCTCGCGCAGGGCTAAATTGAACTTTTCGCCTGAGTCTCGGGCTGCTGCCCATCGCAGCGAAGGATAGACCTTTTGAGCGGCGTTCTCATCTTTTGTAGTTCGGGTTTGGGGCAGTATCCAGCTGATGACGGTCAAATCTTTTGCGGTCGTTTTCACTCCCGTAAAGGTGCGTTCAAAGATCTCCAAAGGAGTCCAGTAGAAATCGCCAATGTGGTTTTTGAACTCAAGATAGATGGTATCATCACCCCGGCAAAAGCCCACAATGGGAGCATCCCATGCGACCGTACTGCCAGAAAGACCTAATGTATTTAGAGGTGAGGTAGCAACAAAATCAATCACGATACTGGTTATCCAAGCGTCTGGCGTTTCCGAAAGATTCTTAGTATCCATGCGAAACCACCCATATCAATATGTAATCTTTATCGTGGAATCATACAGCAGACAGAATCGTGGGACAACCACTGCTTCCTGATTGGATGATATGTTCTGGACATGCTGAATTTGCTAGCGTTTTGCATAAGGTTTTATTTTTTGCTATAAGTGGTTGTACGAATGGGGCCAAGCTTGTCTTTTGACAAGGTATATCAGGTTTTAAACCGTCTCAAACTCGCCCATAACGCCCTTAAACAGTGATGCCTTCGACAACCGGATTACCTGCGTGGTTCTGGTAGCCATTTTTGTAAGAGGCTGAACAGATCGCCTTTAAATATTTCAGAAACTTGATCAGTTTAGGAGTAATTGCACGTGAAAACTCCTCTCGAAAAAAAAACAACAGTAAAAGAAATCGAAGAGCGATTTAATAACGACGTAGAGCGATTTTCAAATTTGGAAACCGGGCAACAGGCGATCATTGATGCTCCGTTAATGATGGACCTGTTAGCGCATGCAGCAGCTAAGACTACACCTCATGCAAAGCGATTACTTGATATTGGCTGCGGTGCCGGCAACAATACAATCAAAACAGTAAGGATTTTAAATGGACTTGACTGTGATTTGGTTGATTTGAGTCTACCAATGCTTGAAAAAGCGAGAGAAAGAATCTCAAAAGAAAAATCGGGGAAAATTCGTCTGCTCCAAGGCGATGTCAGAGAAATTGAACTAGGAACAGATCGATATGATATAGTGTTGGCAGCGGCCGTACTCCATCATTTAAGGGATGAGGCTGACTGGAAATTTGTGTTCAAGAAAATTTATAATGCGATAAGTTTCAACGGAAGTTTTTGGATAAGCGATATGGTCTTTCACGACCTCCCAGCGATACAAAAATTAATGTGGGAAAGATATGGAGAATATCTTGAGTCTTTAGGAGGAAAAGACTATAGAACAAGAGTTTTTGACTACATTGACAAGGAAGATTCCCCCAGAAGTTTGACGTACCAGCTCGAATTAATGAAGAAGGTAGGATTCGAAAAGATAGAAGTATTGCACAAATCATCATGTTTCGCAGCATTCGGTGGGGTCAAGATCAGATCCTCTTATACGAAAAGGAGGAGGTAGCGCATGGCCGGCTATAGGATTGCGGTGCTCCCCGGCGATGGGATCGGTAAAGAGGTGGTTCCCGAAGGCATTCGTGTACTCGACTCGGTCGGCCACCGTTTCGACATCCAATTCAGATGGGAGACATTCACATGGGGCTGCGAAACCTTCACCCAAACCGGCCGCATGATGCCAGAGGACGGGATCGATCAACTTCGCGAATTTGATGCCATCTTCCTCGGCGCCGTTGGGTTTCCCAACGTACCCGATCACATCTCCCTGTGGGGGCTGCTCATACCCATCCGCCGGCAGATGCAACAATACGTCAATCTGCGACCTGTACGCATGTTGAGGGGTATGGTTTCACCCTTGCAAGATCGAGGGCCAGCAGACATTGATTTTCTTGTTGTGCGAGAGAACAACGAGGGCGAATATTCGGAGATCGGCGGACGCCTCTATTCAGGAACTGATCAAGAGATGGTCGTTCAGGAGACGGTATTCACCAGAAAAGGTGTGGACCGTGTCCTGCGTTATGCATTTGAACTCGCCCGGACACGTAAAGCCAAGCATGTCACCTCAGCGACCAAGTCCAATGGGATCATTCACACCATGCCTTACTGGGACGAACGCTTTGCCGCCATTGCTAGCGAGTATCCGGACGTTCGGACCGATCAATACCACATCGATATTCTCGCCGCTCATTTCGTCTTGCATCCCGACTGGTTCGATGTGGTGGTAGGGAGCAACCTTTTCGGCGATATCCTTTCGGATCTTGGCCCTGCAATTGCCGGAACTATCGGTATAGCACCCTCTGCCAATATCAATCCGACTCGTGAGTATCCATCCATGTTCGAACCGGTACACGGCTCGGCGCCTGACATTGCAGGCAAAGGCATCGCCAATCCCATTGGCCAAATCTGGTCGGGCGCTCTGATGCTCGACCACCTGGGCCATCCAGAGGCTGCAGCTGCCGTGGAAGGGGCCATCGAGACGGTACTGGAGAACACTTCGCTGCGAACCCCCGATATGGGGGGGAAGGCGACAACTATGGAACTTGGCGCTGCGATTGCAGAAGCAGTTTAGCTCCAACTTCTTCAAGCATCCAGCAGGTCGGGAATTAGCCGTAATTGCGCTTGAAGATTTTTTCTTGGCTTCATCCCCTGCAAATAGACGAGTGTGGTGGGTTGTCCGGGATGGGTGGGTTCTTGAGGTTCACCGCGACTATCCACCTTCAGCCGCCCAGGAACAGGCGGCCAACTTCCGGGTTCTCAAGGAGTTCGTCGCCGGTTCCGGCCATGGCCAGCTGACCGTTCACCAGGACGTAGCCGATGTCGGCAAACTCAAGGCCTTTCTTCGCGTTCTGCTCGACCATGACAATGGTCTTGCCTTCCGTATTCTGCAGATCGTCCAGAATCTCGAACACCATCTGGATGAAACGAGGCTCGAGTCCAATGGAGGGCTCATCTACTAATAAAACCTCCGGTTCCATAATCAGCGCCCGGGAGATCTCGAGAAGACGCCGCTCACCGCCAGAGAGAACACCGGCCTTTTGGTTTCGTCTTTCACTCAGGCGGGGATACTTCTGAAGCACTTTTTCGGCAGCTTCCCGTGCCTGGCTCGGCTTGTCTTTGAGGAAACCGCCCATCAACATGTTTTCCTCAACAGTCATGTCCGGGAACACCGAGTTGTCCTGGAGAATGTAGGCGATACCGGCCCTTTTGAGCTTTTCGTTAGG
>JAUWKY010000016.1 GCA_030613915.1 Syntrophobacterales bacterium | reverse complement strand
ATTCACCACCTGTTTGTTGCAAAACTCAAAGGATACATCACAGAAAAGGGATATCTAGAGTATAAGGGCCGCTACAAAGAATGCATTCGCATGTTGAACGGATTGGAGAAAACATTGGAGCGGAAAATTCCAGAACGAGCGCGGCGATGGCAGGTAACAGAGGGATCGGCTGTTTATGGCTTAAATGATGAACCGCGTCCTCAGGGCTGGCCCATTGATGCAAGATAATGTTTCAGTGTTCAGCTTCTGTATTTCTTTTTCCTGACACCTGACACCCGACACCTGACACCTTGAGATCTGGTGCTTGGGATTTGATATTTTGCAGTGCTCCACCCCTCAGGGGGCTGCCCAAAGCCGGGTCCTTCCCCGAATAGCGGGATCTTCGATGGGCCCGGATTCTTTACTAACCCACTCGATGGACGAGAACGGCCATCCAGGTGAAGCTCCCGGTTGGGGGATCTCCGAAGAAGACCAGATCTTCACTCAACCAGCTGTTGGAGCTGAGCCCCTGACGGCTCAGCTCCTTTTCCAGCACATACCTGTCCAGATCCTGAAAGCCTGAGAGCACAAGGGATCCTCCACTTCTGCTCAGTCTCAACAGTTCAGGAAGTTTTTCTCGGAGCACCTGCATAGGCAAATTTGCCAGCACCAGATCGAAGCTGCCGTCCACGGCCTCGGTCGAACCTCTGACAAGCATGAGTTGTTGCTCCAGGTGGTTGAGCTCAGCATTTGCCCGACTGGTGATAATTGCCCGAGGATCGAGATCGACGGCAACCGCATGTTTCACCCCCAGCTTCAGTCCTGCCAGCGCCAGAATACCGCTGCCGCAGCCCACGTCCACCAAATTTTGGCAGGGTCTCTGTTTCAGATCCTGCAGCATGAGGCGAAGGCACATTTTCGTGGTGGGATGGTAAGGTGGGAAAGCGTTGCTGCTTTTAAGGAGAATGCCCGTCGGGGCCCTTTCAACTACAAAACGAAACCAGGGACCACCGACGGTAAGAGAGCCATTGATACGGTAGTAGAAAAGCACGACTGCCTGCTGGAATTACCCATGTTTGCGTTCAAATTCGGCCATGAAGGAGACCAGAGCCTCTACTGCCTCCAGGGTTGAGGCATTATAGATGGAAGCGCGGCAACCGCCCACAGAACGATGGCCTTTGAGCCCGACGAGACCATTTGCCAGAGCTCCCGCAATAAAGGTCCCCTCGAGAGAGGAATCCTTCAGAAGGAAGGTGACGTTCATAATTGATCTGTCTTCCTTCGCCGCAGTGCCATTATAGAAATCACTCTTATCCAGATAGTCATAAAGAAGCGCGGCCTTTTGCCTGTTGAGCTGCTCCATGTTGGCAAGGCCGCCTACTGATTCCTCAATCCATTTCATCACCAACTGAAGCACATACACTGCGAAGCAAGGGGGGGTGTTGAACATGGAGTTCTTGTCTGCGAAGGTGGTGTACTTCAGCATAGTGGGAAGATCCCCCGGTACCCTTTCCAGCATGTCTTGCCGGATAATTACCAGGGTGACACCAGATGGTCCCATATTCTTCTGAGCCCCAGCATAAATGAGCCCAAATGGGGCAATATCGAAAGTGCGGCCCAAGATGTCGGACGACATGTCACTTATCAAAGGCACATGGCCTGTGTCAGGAAAGCTCTGCCACTGAGTACCTCGAATGGTGTTGTTGGAGGTTATGTGAGCGTAAGCAGCATCCCTATTGAAAGCAATATTTTTAGGGATATAGTTGAAATCTTGGTCCTCCGAAGATGCCGCCACCCGTGCTTGCTTGCCAAGAATCTCTACCTCTTTGATGGCTTTGGTAGACCAGGTGCCGGTGTCGACATAGTCAGCCACCTGGCCATCAGCAAGTAGATTCATGGGCACCATGGAAAATTGCAGGCTCGCCCCTCCTTGCAGGAAGAGGACCTTGTAGTCTTCACCCGCATTGAGCAGCCGTTTTACCCGGTCCGCCGCATCGTTGATCACCTCATCGAACGTACTGGAGCGGTGGCTCACCTCGGTTATGGACATGCCAGATCCCTTGAAATCCAGAAACTCCGCCTGAATCTCTTCAAGAACCGGTAACGGCAGCGCAGCTGGCCCTGCATTGAAATTGTAAATCCGCTCCCCCATCCTTTGTTCCTCCTACTCCCACCCTTCGGGCGGGTTCCCGGTTTCAGGTGTCGGGTGTCAGGTGTCAGGGAAGAAAAACAAAAAAGCTGAAACCTGTCGAAGAGCCCGTCTGAAGCGAAGCGGCAGCGGGGAACACTGCTTGCCGCGCCGAAGCCCTTGAGGCGAAGGCGGGAACACTGAAACCTTATTCATTGTGTTTTGTGATTTTCATTAACTCCCGCCTCTCCATAGCAAGAACAAGGACGAGTTAAATTGTAATTTCGAAATCTACCCTCTGCCTCCTGCCTTCTGTCTTCTGATCTCTGATCTCTGATCTCTGACCTCTGACACCTGACACCACAGCCTCTATGCCTTCTCGTCCTTAAGAAAGTAGTGGTGATACTCCTCCTCACTCATATGCTTTTTCATCAGGCCGGTGAGGTGGTCCACCAGTTCCTCGATCTCCGAGTTACTAAGCCGGTTGCTCAGCAATTTCATGAGCTCATCATCAGAGAACTTTTGCAGAAATGCAATAAGGGAGCGCTCGTCCTCCTCACGTGAATAGCCGAAGGCCATCATCCCGTCGTACTCTTCCACAAATTCATGCCGGTGTCGACGCATGCGCACCTCTCAATTCTGACAATTCTCATCCTCTGCGATCTCAGCGGACTCTGCGGTTAATTCCTCAATTCCTAAATCTCTGAATCCCTAAATCCCCCCATTATCTATCCAGAGAGCCAATTCCTGCAGATTTTGACGGATCATACCTCGGAGGTGATGTTCAAAAGGTCGTCCCTTCCAGCCTCGAGCCAAGCTCGCTTCCAGGTAATAGTGGATCCGGGTTCCGTTCCCTCCTGATCCGGGATCTACCCACCAGTGGCCACTAAAGGAAGTAAATGAGCCGAGACGCTGGTTGAAATAGAGAAAGGGTCTCTCCTCCACAACCTCCATGACCAATTTAAAAGTCAATGGCAATAGGGAGATTCCCACTGTTGCCGTCTGTTCCACCAACTGATGGTTTCCGTTTCTCTTGAGGATTCTGCTCCGTTTCAAACCACTCAGGTGCGCCTCCATCTCCTCAAATGAGGTTAGAACCCGCCAGATACGCTCCATCTCTGCCTGGACGGTCATCTCCGCCAATATTCCTCCGTCCTTGCGCCGAAGTGAAATGTAGTTATCCGATTTCTGAACCATAGCTTCTTTCTGACCTCATCTTTTCAGCTGCTACCAACTCTGGACACGACCTGTCCTTCAATCTTGGCCGTGAACATGGTTGGCGCTAACAATGCCCAAGGCCAATTTCCTTGTCAAGGTAATTTTAATGGCCCAAGAGTGATAAAAATCCCAAACTCCAAGCACCAAATCACAAATAAATTGCAAATTCCAATATCAAATGACCAAAACAGGTTTTGAATTTCGAATTTCGGTCATTGTGATTTGTTTGTTATTTGATATTTGTGATTTGGAATTTCTATTCCTACAATACTTCAGTACTGCAAAACACCTCGCAATCTACAATCTACCCTCTGCTCCATGCCCCATGCTCCATACCCTCCGCCTTATCTTTAAATTAAGATTATCAGCAAATTTTCTATAGATATTCTAAGAAAAAGTTAGAAAAGTGATTTTTTGTACTTGAAATTTTTTATTTAATGAGTAAATTGCTTTATGTTAGCACTCATTACTAGTGAGTGCTAACAAGCAGGGACCACAGGCCCACATCCCACAGAATCAACATCAGACTGCACCCCCATGGAGTGCCAATCAAGAAAAGGAGAGTGATTGTATGAAGTTTAGACCACTGCACGATCGGGTTATTGTCAAACGAGTCGAGGAGGAGGAAAAGACCTCCGGCGGGATTATCATCCCGGACGCTGCCAAGGAAAAGCCTCAACAGGGAAAAGTGATTGCCGTTGGCAAGGGAAAAATCCTCGAAAATGGCAAGGTCAGTCCACTAGCTGTTAAGAAGGGCGACCGGATCCTTTTCGGCAAGTACGCGGGTACGGATATCAAGATCGATGACGAAGAACATCTGATCATGCGTGAGGACGATATACTTGCCATAATCAAGTAAGTTCGAGGCTGTCATCCTCGACAACAAGGAGGGAATAGTTCAATGAGTGCAAAAGAAATTAAGTACGACAGCGCGGCCAGGGAAAAGACTATGCAAGGGGTTAACACCTTGACCGATGCCGTGAAGGTAACCCTTGGACCCAAAGGTCGCAATGTGCTCCTGGAAAAATCATGGGGTTCCCCCACTATTACCAAAGACGGGGTGACTGTGGCCAATGAAATCGAGCTCGAGGACAGGTTCGAGAACATGGGCGCCCAGATGGTGAAAGAGGTGGCCAGCAAAACCTCGGATGTGGCCGGCGACGGCACCACCACAGCCACCATCCTGGCACAGTCAATCTATTATGAAGGCTCCAAACTGGTGGCAGCGGGTCACAATCCCATGCCTCTCAAGCGTGGCATTGAAAAAGCCGTTGTTGCTGCGGTTGAGCAGCGCGAGAAGATGAGCAAGCCCACCAAGGATCAGAATGAAATCGCCCAGATTGGAACCATCAGCGCCAACAACGACGAAACCATTGGCAACATCATTGCCGAGGCCATGAACAAGGTTGGCAAAGAGGGCGTCATTACGGTGGAGGAAGCCAAGGCCATGGAGACCACCCTGGAGGTGGTGGAAGGTATGCAGTTTGACCGTGGCTACATCTCGCCCTACTTCGTCACTGACCCCGAACGCATGGAAGTGGCGCTGGAGGAGCCCTATATTCTTACCCACGAGAAGAAGATCGGCACTATGCAGGACCTGCTCCCTCTTCTCGAGCAGGTTGCCAAGATGGGCAAGCCACTGATGATTATTGCCGAGGACATTGAGGGAGAGGCTCTGGCCACATTGGTGGTAAACAAGCTGCGTGGGACCTTGAAGGTGTGTGCGGTGAAGGCCCCTGGTTTTGGCGATCGGCGCAAGGCCATGCTGGAAGATATTGCCATTCTCACCGGTGGTCAGGTGTTTTCAGAGGACTTGGGCATCAAGCTTGAGAATGTGACCGTCAATGATCTGGGTACGGCCAAAACGCTGCGGGTTGACAAGGACAACACCACTATCGTGGATGGTGGTGGAACCCGGAATGCCATTGAGGGCCGAGTAAAACAGATCCGTGCTCAGGTTGAAGAGACCACTTCTGATTACGACCGCGAGAAACTCCAAGAGCGTTTGGCTAAGCTGGTTGGCGGTGTTGCGGTGATCAACGTTGGGGCTGCTACTGAGACAGAAATGAAATCAAAGAAGGCACGGGTGGAGGATGCTTTGAACGCCACCCGGGCTGCGGTTGAAGAAGGTATTGTCGCCGGTGGCGGCGTGGCCCTGCTCCGCTGCACCTCAGTCTTGGAGAAGTTGCAAGTCCAGGGTGAGGAAGCTTTCGGTGTGAATATCGTCAGGCGGGCCCTGGAGGAGCCAGTCCGGCAGATCGCTGATAATGCCGGACATGAGGGCTCGGTGGTGGTTGATCGGGTCAAGAACGAAAAGGGAGCCGTCGGTTTCAATGCTGAGACCGAGAAGTATGAAGATCTTACCAAGGCAGGTGTGATAGATCCTACTAAAGTGGTGCGGTTTGCCCTGCAGAACGCTGCCAGTGTAGCGTCACTACTCCTGACCACTGAAGCAATGGTAGCCGAAAAACCCAAGAAAGATTCACCTATGCCGGCAATGCCGCCAGGGGGCGGGATGGAAGGTATGTATTAGATCATTTCAGCAGGTGAGAAGTGGGCTCAGGCGTCCGGGCTTTAGCTTCCGGATTGCCTGGGCCCTTTTGTGTTTAAGCCAGCAGCTGACAGCCGGCAGCTGGCAGGTTATTCTCCGTTGCGATCTCGATACTCCTGCCCGCTGCTTGCTGCCTGCTGGCTCCACTTTTCCCTTGCTTCCTTCAAGCTTCTCGGCTATAAATACTTGCTTCGAGGAGGATAACTATGGCTCGAGTCACAATTGAAGATTGTCTTGAAAAGGTTAACAATCGTTTCTTGCTGGTTCATCTTGGTGCCAAGCGGGTTATTCAGCTTCGCAAAGGAGCACCCCTCTTGGTAGACGCACCCAAGAACAAAGAGGTTGTGCTGGCGCTGAGGGAAATCGCTGCTGGAGAGATCAGTTTTGACAACATAGTCAAGATCGACCAAGATGAGGAGGTCGTCCAAGCTCTGGAGGACTCTCCTGAGCCTGCTGAAGCCGACACCCCTGCCGAGGAGACCGAAAAGAAAGCTGCACCCCCGGAGGAAGATGAATCGAGCGGAGACGAGCAGGCTAAAGAAGCCGTTGAGCAAAAAGATAGTCCTGACGAGCAGGCTAAATGAGCATCGGCTCGTGGGCTCGATGTTGACAGTCTGAGAGACCGAGAGTTAACGGAGGTTTTGGCGTTGGCAGGCAAGAAACTCCTGAGTTGCCTGAAAAAACGCGATCTGCTCGATTCCGGCAAGGCAGACAAATCTGAACTAATAAAGTTGGGTGAGCACTATCTGTATGAGGACCGCCTTTCCGATGCTATTGATTTTTTTGAAAAAGCGGAGCATTTTGAAGGGCTGATACCGCTCAAGGAACAGTGTGTTGCCAAGGGAGATTATTTTCTTTGCCACCGTTTAGCGAGAATCCTGGAAGAATCTCCGTCCTCAGCAGAGTGGATACAATTGGGGGATAACGCTTTGCACCTCGGCAAGCTTCTCTTTGCTCGTTCAGCTTTCCAGCAGGCAGAGAACCCTGAAAAAGTGGCCCAAGTGGAGAAACTTCTCCAATCTTCCGCCCAGGAACAAGTGCTCCACTAACTAGTTTCCGCCCAGAAATACCCTTCCTCTTCTTAGTGCCAGCAGCACGCTCTCCTAGGCTGGCTATAACATTGACAAATATAGGCTGGATGATTATAAAAATCGCAATAGCGAACAACCTTTTCCATGAAGTTTTAGGGAAGGCGAGGAGGAGGAGTGTACGTATTTGGCCGCCTTGTTTCAGCCGGACCATCACTTGATAGATGTAGGGAATCAATCTGATGAATAAGCGAGACTACTATGAGGTTCTTGGCGTTGATCGTCGGGCCTCTGCAGAAGAAATAAAGAAGACGTACCGAAAGCTCGCGCTCAAGTACCACCCGGATCGAAATCCTGGCGACAAAGAGGCTGAGGATAAGTTCAAGGAGGCGGCTGAGGCCTACGAAGTGCTGCGGAATTCAGAGAAACGCAACATCTATGACCAGTTCGGCCACGAAGGATTGCAGGGCACGGGATTTACTGGTTTTGGTGGTTTCGACGACATCTTTTCTGCTTTCGGAGACATATTTGAGGACTTCTTCGGCTTTAGTAACCACAGGAGGGGTCAGAGGACTACTGCCCGCCCTGGCGCTGATCTCCTTTACGATTTGCGCATCGACTTCGCTGAGGCGGTTTTTGGAACCGAAAAGGAAATAGAGATACCAACCAGTGAAACATGTGAACCTTGTGGAGCAACAGGGCGAGAGCCTGGCACAGATGAGCAAGTTTGCCCTATGTGCCAAGGCCAGGGTCAGATTTTGCAGGCGCAGGGTTTCTTTCGAATCAGCACAACCTGTCATCGCTGTGGTGGACAAGGCCGGATTATTACGAATCCATGCCACAGTTGCAATGGTTCCGGACAACAGAAAGTAACCAATAAAGTATTGGTCAAGATACCGGCAGGCGTTGATACCGGTACCCGTCTCCGTATCCCAAATCGAGGAGAAAGCGGCTACCGTGGAGGTCCCCCCGGAGACCTCTACGTACGGTTACATGTGGATCCACATGAATTTTTTGAACGAGATGGCAACGTACTCTATTGCCAGATCCCGATATCAATGATTCAAGCTGCCATCGGAGATACCATCGAAATCCAGACCCTGGACGGCAGCCGCAGCGTAAAAATCCAACCAGGGACGCAAGGCAGCGAGATCATCCGTTTGAAGGGAGATGGAGTACCCAATCTGCAAGGATATGGCCGTGGGGATCTATTGATAGACCTCCAGGTTAAGACCCCGGTGAAACTCAACAAACGTCAGGAGGAACTTCTACGAGAATTCGCCGAGATCGAAAATGGCAAGAAATCCTCTCAGAAGCCTTTCAAATTCTGGAGTTGGGGGGATAAGGGGAAACGGTCCAAGTCAAAACACAAGCATTGATGATCTCTTGAAAAGTCATTAATGAGACGGCACAGTAAATCCGCCTGCGGCGGCCAGATGGACTTTTTACGAAGCCGTCAAGCATTAGGACCTGCAGACCTGACTACCTGAAAACTTCGAACCGCGGCTGATGTCAAGAAGGAACTCCCATGATGAACGTTGGGCAGAATCAGCATAAACAGTTTGATGAGCTTCAGGCCACTGCTCTATTCTGCCCCAAATGTCGCCAGGCAACACCGGTTCGGCAAAGACTTCTTCTTTTTCTCCCTGACGGTGAACTCCATGAGTATCTCTGTCAATATTGCGGCAGCTCAGTGGGAACCAAAAAGGTTACCCAGCAACCCGATTTCCATCTCGCAACTCGCTGAGGAGACCGACCAGAATGATAGAGGTGGACAACCTAACCAAACTCTACGGCTCGGTGGTTGCCCTGCGCCAGGTAAGCTTTCGGGTGGACCAAGGGGAAATCGTTGGATTCCTCGGCCCCAATGGAGCAGGCAAAACCACAGCTCTGAGGATTCTCACCTGCTTCATGCCACCCACCTCGGGAACAGCTCGGGTGGCTGGACTGGACTGCCAGCAGCATTCTTTAGAGGTGCGGGGCAAGATTGGCTATCTCCCCGAAAATGTACCCCTCTACCCGGATATGACCACCCGCCGTTTTCTTGCATTTGCTGCGGCCGCCAAGGGGGTCTCCCGCTCTCGCAGGGGGCAAGAGATAGAGCGGGTAATGGAAGTCTGCACCCTTACCTCAGTGGCCGAGCGGCTCATTGGGCATCTGTCCAAAGGTTACCGCCAGCGCATTGGTATCGCCCAGGCACTTTTAAATGATCCAGCCATCCTTATTCTGGACGAGCCCACTATAGGGTTGGACCCCACCCAGATAGTTGAAATTCGCTCCCTGATCAAAAAGTTGGGTGCTGAACGCACCATCATTCTCAGCAGCCATATCCTTCCCGAGGTGAGTCAGATCTGTCAACGTATCCTCATCATTAATAATGGCCAGATAGTCGCGACTGACACTCCGGCAAATCTCACCGTTCAACTACAGCGAAACCTGCAAGTGTATCTCGAGGTCGAAGGGCCCAGGACTGAGGTTATGCAGAAGGTGGAGGCGATGGCTGGTGTTTTGGAGGTCAAGCCCACGGACGGTGAGTCCAGCTATCTCATAGAGACCAGCCGTGGCCAGGATTTGCGCCCTGAGCTGGCTCGCACAGTGGTGGAGAGCGGCTGGCAACTCCGTGAGCTTAAGCTGCAGGACTTGAGCCTGGAGGACATTTTCATGCAGCTGATAACCGATGAAGAGGCCGGGGAGGAACAAGAATGAAGGGAATCTACGTTGTCTACCGCAAAGAGCTGTACCGGTTTTTTGCTTCACCTATCTTTTATGTGGTTGCCTTCATCTTTCTGGCCCTGGTCGGATATTTTTTCTACTCGTCGGTTGCCTATTACTCTCTTTTAAGTTTTCAGGCAGGCAGGACTCCCTTCCTCTCTGAACAGCTCAACCTCACGGACATGGTACTTGAGCCGTTCTTTGGGAGCATCTGTGTTGTTCTGCTGCTCATGGTACCACTCATCACCATGAGGCTTTTCGCCGAAGAGAAAAAAACGGGCACCATAGAACTCTTGTTTACCTACCCAATCTCTGACCGGGGGGCGGTGCTGGGAAAGTTCAGCGCTGGCGTCTCTGTTTTGGCTCTTCTTTTGGCGGCCACCCTGCCTGCCATGTTCTTACTGGAGGCTTTCACCAATCCCCCTTGGCCCACCATCATGGGTGGCTATCTGGGCCTTTTGCTGACCTGCAGCGCTTTTGTCAGCCTCGGCCTTTTTGCCTCCTCGCTGACTCAGAATCAGATAATCGCTGCGACTATAGCTTTTGGAGCCTTGCTGCTGCTGTGGATCATCGGTTGGGCAGAAGCCCTGGTCGGTCCCACCCTGGGGAGTTTCCTTAAATATCTCTC
Source organism: Syntrophobacterales bacterium (assembly GCA_030613915.1). GTDB lineage: Bacteria > Desulfobacterota > Syntrophobacteria > BM002 > BM002 > BM002. Next base: position 2,956 of record JAUWKY010000016.1, on the reverse strand, counting down.
CCTGCTCACTCATTTTGACAACTTTGCCAGGGGAATCTTGGATTCTCGGGACGTGTTTTTCTATCTTCTTTTCACTCTGTTTTTTTTGTTTACCACTCTTCGAATCCTGGAATCTCGTCACTGGAGGGGATAGTCGGCAATGATCAGGAAGCCTGGTAAGCTTACTCTTCTGTCCAATACCGCCTTGGGCTTTATTGCCTTCTTGGGCATTTTGGTTTTTGTGGCCCTTATTGGCCAGCGCCATCCAATGCGCCTGGATCTTACCGAAAGCAAACGCTACAGCATCTCAGATCAGTCGCAAAAAATTGTGGAGTCACTGAAAGACGACATCAATTTCAAAGGTTTTTATCAGGAAGCCGACCCCAATAGGGAGCAAACCCGCAATTTACTGGAGACCTATCGATACTACTCAAAGAAGATCAACTATCAGTTCACCGATCCCGATCGGGATCCCAGTCTGGCAAAACATTATCAGATTCGCACGTATGGGACTTTGGTACTGGAAGGTTTCGGCAAAACTCAGACCATCTCCACCGCCGATGAAGAAACCATTACCAATGCCATCCTGAAGCTGACTCAGGAGCAACAGAGGACGGTTTATTTTTTGACTGGTCATGGCGACAGAGATATTAGCAATGTAGATAAGGACGGCTATTCCACGGCCAAAGGTGCCATTGAAAAGGAAAACTTCCAAGTAAGAACTCTTAACTTGCTGGTGGATCCCAAGATACCTGACGACGCTGCCCTCGTGGTGATCGCTGATCCGCAGAAGCCTTTACTGACCACCGAACTCGGCGCCTTGCGACAGTACATCAACCGAAACGGCAGTGTCATGTTCCTGCTCGAACCATTCTCAGATGGCGGCGTGGCTGGCTTCCTTAAATCATACGGAATCACCATCTCACCTGACATTATTGTGGACACCATGAGTCGAGTCTTTGGAGCCAGCTATCTCATTCCGGTTATTACCGAGTATGGTTTTCACAAGATCACAGACGGCTTTAACGTTGCCTGCTTCTTTCCCACAACAAGATCCATTGACTCAGCCGAGGGGATTCCTCGCGCCGTTGATCTGCTTGAACTCGCCTTCACCTCCTCCTACTCCTGGGCTGAAACCGACTACCGTCTCGGTCAGCCGGAAGCACCCAAGTTTGATGAAACCAAGGACAGAAAGGGACCGATCAGTGTTGCGGTTATTGCTACAATTTCAGCCGCAAACCCTGGAAATGATCCAAAGAGCCAGGAGCAACCAACTGGTAAGCCCTCCGAGGCCACTGACTCTGGGGGGCAGGCGCAGCTTCTGGTGTTAGGTGATAGCGATTTCGCCAGCAACAGCTATTTCAACCTGCAGGGCAACTCTGACTTTTTCCTGAATGCCATCAACTTCCTGGGTCAACAGGAAAACCTCATCAGCATCCAACGACCCAGGACAGCGGGCGTACCACTAACCCTGAGCAAATCGCAGAACCGGCTCCTTTTTTGGGTAGGTTTGCTGCTGATGCCGGCGCTAGTAGTGGCATCCGGGTTGGCAGTATTTCAGTGGCGGAGAAAACATCGATGAGAACAAGAACCGCTCTCATCTACCTTACCCTTTTCTTGGTACTTGCCGGATATTTTTATTACTTCGAGGTAGTTGGCCGCAGGGCCCGTATCGAGCAGGAAGAGGCTGCCCGTCATCTTTTCCAGGTGGACAAAGCCCAAATCACTGACCTGCAACTGGACAGAGGCAGGGCCACACCCATCTACCTAACAAAAAACGGCCATTGGCAAATCGTTGAACCTATAAATACTAGGGGCGATGAGTTCACCGTGGCAAGTCTTTTGACCACCCTGGAGTCCCTGAAGATTGAGCGCGAGGTAGAGGCTGCGGCTCAAGATCTTCAGCCCTATGGTCTCGACCAACCAATGCTGCACCTCTCTTTTCTGGCGGCCGGTTCCCGCCATCAGCTGCGCATTGGGGCCAAAGCAGTGGTGGGAAATCAGTACTACGCCAGCAGCGACCAGGAAAACCGTGTGGTCTTGATCGCCGGGGCGCAACAACAATCATTGGACAAGAGTCTCTCTGATTTGCGCAGCAAGGCATTTTTCACTGTTAACAGTGATGAGGTCGAGCGGATAGAACTTGATCGTGGCAAAAACAAGCTCATTCTGACCCAAGCTGAAAACAAACTGTGGCGGGCACCTGCAGCGGTTGAGGTCAAGATCAAGACTTCCAAAGTGGAACGGTTTCTCGGTCTGCTTTTCCGCTTACGTGCCAAACGATTTCTGGACAATGAGGAAGGCAATCTTGCTCTCCTGGGATTGGACCCCGCCAAAATTCGACTCAAGATCTCCACCCAAGAAAAAACAGAGACCTTGCTGATCGGAAATACCAAAAAGGACGAGGGCGCTTACGCCAAGGGCGGTGAACTTCCTGGAGTGACCATGGTGGAAGAGAATCTATTGGCAGAACTGCCTCAGACTCTCAGCGACCTGGAAGACCGCACCTTATTGGTGTTCGACCTGGATCAGGTCCAGGCTCTAGCGTTGGTGTTGGCTGGCGAGGCTGCCAGGCTAGAGAGAAATGAGGATACCTGGAATTGGCTTGGCGATGAAAACCGCAAAGACCCAGAGAACTGGCGGGTCAACTCCCTGCTCTGGAACCTGCAGAAACTAGAGTACCTCCCTGGTGACTTCCCCCGGGCGCAATCTTCTGCCGAAAACAAAGTCTTAGAACTGGTTCTCTACTCCGAAAATGATGAGAAGCTTGGGACATTTTCCCTGCTAGAAGTTCCGTCTGGAAAGACTGAACGTGGAGTGCTCGGGCTCTCAAAAGGAAGCGAGACAGCTCGAGCCTATTGGCTGAGCGGCGAATCACTCAGGGAGTTGCACGAAAACGCCAAGAAGCTGTTGTCGCCCGGGGCTTAGGGAAATACAGTGGGCAGCTGGCAGGTAGTTAATTAGAGAATTAGAAAAT
>JAUWKY010000037.1 GCA_030613915.1 Syntrophobacterales bacterium | reverse complement strand
TTTTTCTCGTCCTCTTGTTTTTCAAAAAAATCAAGGGCTTGCTTGTAATGAGTACGAGCTGTTTCAGGACTTTGAGTGTTGCGGTAAATATCTCCCAGACCAATGGCGCTGAGGGCGCATCCTTCCGCGCTGCCCAGTTTTCCACAGATGGCCTTTGCCTCTCTCAGGTATTCTTTGGCCTCATCCCACTTTGCCTTCTGCAGGTAGATATCCCCTATCTTGAAGCAGGTGTTGGCGATGCCCTCTTCATTGTTGGTGGCGCGAAAGCTCTCCAAATCATCCAAGTGCTTCTTGAGTGACATGTGCTTTTCTCGATACCAGAAAAATAACTGCTCGCTTGTTCCGCCTTTTCGTGTCCCGCTAAAGTGTCGCAGGCGCAACCTTTATATTATATATACTGACCGGGGACAACAGCAAATATTGGTGACCCTTTCCCCCCGCTTTTTCTATTGACAAAGAGCCGGCTCCGGACTATAGAAGAAGATTGAGTGAATTGATTCACTTATTCTTTTTGCACTCTCAAGGAGGAACGCATGAGCGAGGAAGAGAAACAAGCGATAATTGATTTCATGAAAAAGAAGAAGGGAAAAACAAAGCACTATTTCAACGAGCTTTGTAAAGCGCTTCCCGACATGAAAATGCGCGCTGCCAAGAAAATCATCAACGAGATGGTCAATGACGGCCAGTTGAAATATTGGTCCAGTGGGAGCACTACCCTGTACATACTGCCCGAGCACGCGGATGTGAGCAAAGAAGAAGAAGGGATAAACTAGCAGGTCTCAGCTGGATTTATTATCGTCAAACTTGGCTGCGCTCTATCCACCGAACAACCAATAGTTTGTTGCGGGTAAGGTGATTATCAGTATCTTAAAGAGCAGGGCGCTTGCGCCTGAAACCCAGATCCGTCCACGCTGCCCCCCCCGGTTATTACCTTGATTTTATTTTGATTGACAAAATTCATCAGACGGTTTATACACAAATAACTCACTGAGTGAATTGATTCACGAATGGCGCTATGGACCGCATTTCCCATTTACCCCACCTAAACCAAATGAGCGCAATTATTCGTATTTCTTGCGAAATGAAACGCCATTTTTTAAATAGCAGCTATGAGAGAGGAGGTGAGACTCCCCAGATTGAGGTAAATCCGATTTGCCAGACAAAGACCTATTTTCCAACTGTTGTTTAAGGAGGTAAACGGAATGGCTTTGAAACACAAGACCCCATTGCTAGATGAGCTGGAAAAGGGGCCCTGGCCAAGCTTCGTCTCGGACGTGAAACAGATAGCCGCGAGGAAGCCCATGTGTGAGGACCTTTTAGGCCTGCTCGAACAATCCTACGTGGACAAAGAAGGACACTGGAAGCACGGCGGTATCGTTGGTGTACTTGGTTACGGTGGCGGAGTGATTGGCCGTTACTGCGACCGGCCGGACCTCTTCCCAGAAGTGGCCCACTTTCACACCATGCGTGTCAACCAGCCTTCGAGTAAATTCTACAGCACCGAAGTCCTAAAACAGCTTTGCGACATCTGGGAAAAACGCGGCAGTGGTCTCACCAACATGCATGGCTCCACCGGAGACATCATCCTGCTAGGCACTGTCACTGACCAACTCGAGCCCATATTTTATGAATTGACCCACGATATGAATATGGACCTGGGCGGTTCCGGTTCCAACATGCGTACGCCGAGCTGTTGCTTGGGCAAGGCCCGTTGCGAGTGGTCCTGTATTGACACTCAGGCCATCACCCACGACATTACCACCGAGTTCCAGGACGAGCTACATCGGCCCGCCTTTCCTTACAAGTTCAAGTTCAAGACCTCCGGTTGCCCCAACGACTGTGTGGCAGCCATTGCCCGGGCCGACTGCTCCATCATCGGCACCTGGCGCGATGACATCCGCATCGACCAGGAGGCGGTAAAGGCTTACGCCGCCGGGGAACTGGCCCCCAACGGCAATTCCTTCGGTACGGGACCAAGTGTTCTGGACATCCAGAAAGAGGTCTGTGACCTGTGCCCCACCCGCTGCATGGAATGGGACGGCAAGACCCTGAAGATCTGGAATGAAGACTGCACCCGCTGCATGCACTGCATCAACGTCATGCCTCGGGCTTTGAGACCCGGAACCGACACCGGCGCCACCATCCTTTGCGGCGCCAAGGCCCCCATCCTTGAGGGTGCGCAGCTTTCCAGCGTCATTATCCCCTTCATCAAGATGGAAGAGCCGTATGAGGAATTCAAGGATTTCGTGGACAAGATGTGGGATTGGTGGATGGAAGAAGGCAAGAACCGCGAACGCTTGGGCGAGTCTATCCAGCGTCTCGGCCTGAGAGCCTTCCTCAACGCCTGTGAGCTTGAGCCCGACCCGCGTATGATCAACACGCCTCGCTACAACCCCTATATCTTTTACGATCCCGCTGACGTACCTGGCGGTTGGGAGATTGACGGCAAGGCTTACCGCGAGAAACACCAGGCTTAGGAGGTGAACACAATGGCTTTTGATCCAAACGAACCGATGAAAGATCGTATTACTGATATCGGGCCACCGCATTATGAGCAGTTTTTTCCGCCAGTCATCAAGGATAATTACGGCAAGTGGAAGTACCACGAAATCCTCGAGCCTGGCGTTCTCGTCCACGTTTCGGAAACCGGCGCCGAAGTCTATACCGTCAGAGTAGGCGGCATCCGGCTGATGAGTGTGGATTTAATCCGCGAAACCTGCGAGATCGCCGACAAGCACTGCGACGGCTATTTGCGCTTCACCACCAGGAACAACATCGAGTTCATGGTGGATGACAAGGCCAAACTGCAGCCACTGATGGACGACCTGAAGAGCCGCAAGTTCGAAGCCGGCAGCAACAAGTTCCCCATCGGCGGCACCGGCGCAGGCATCACCAACATCGTCCACACCCAGGGCTGGATCCACTGTCACACCCCGGCCATCGACGCCTCCGGTATCGTCAAGGCTGTCATGGATGAGCTCTACGATGACTTCTGTAGCATGCGGATGCCGGCTCAGGTGCGAATCGCTCTGGCCTGCTGCCTGAACATGTGTGGCGCCGTGCACTGCTCCGACATCGCCATCCTCGGGGTGCACCGCAAGCCGCCTCTCATCGAGCACGATCGGGTGAGCAAAGTCTGCGAGGTCCCGTTGGCCATCGCCTCCTGTCCCACCGCGGCCATCAAGCCGGCCAAGGTGGATGACATGAAAAGCGTGGCAGTGAAAAACGAGCGCTGCATGTTCTGCGGCAACTGCTACACCATGTGCCCGGCCATGCCTTTGGCAAGTGCTGAGGGAGACGGTATTGCCCTCTGGGTGGGCGGCAAGGTCTCCAACGCTCGTACCGTCCCCTCGTTCTCCAAACTGGCCGTACCGTTCATCCCCAACGAGCCCCCGCGCTGGCCAACCACGGTTCAGACCATCAAAAAGCTCGTGGAAGTCTATGCCAGTGACGCCAACCGCTACGAGCGGGTGGGCGAATGGATCGATAGGATCGGTTGGGAGAGGTTCTTCGAGAAAACCGAGCTGGAGTTCAGACACGAGCACATCGATGACTACCGGCTGGCCATGACCACTTGGAGAACAACCACTCAGTTCAAGTGGTAGGACAGCAGCAAACGGTGTCGCAAGAAAACTATGGATAACACACGACCCCGCGTGGTCGTTGCAGGACTGCGCGGGGGTTCAGGAAAAACCACCCTTGCCCTCGGAATAATCGCTGCCTGGCAGCAGAGGGTAGGGGAGGTGGTTCCCTTCAAGAAGGGTCCAGATTATATTGATGCGGGCTGGTTGGCCCTGGCTGCCGGCCGGCCTTGCTACAATCTGGATCCGTATATGATGAGCGGGGAGCAAATCCTCGACTCATTCTGGCAGCACTCGCAGAGAGCTCAGGGCGTCGTTATTGAGGGCAATCGTGGCCTTTTCGACGGTATGGACGCTGAAGGCTCCTGTAGTACAGCCGAACTGGCCAAATTGCTGCAAGCGCCGGTGCTTCTGGTGGTGGATGGTTCCATGGTCACCCGCACTGCCGCTGCCTCTGTTCTGGGTTGCCAGCATTTCGATCCTGAGGTCCCCATTCGGGGTGTGATATTGAACCGAGTGGCTGGCCCCCGGCATGAGAAGATGCTGCGCACCACCATTGAACGCTACTGCCAAGTACCGGTGGTGGGCGCCATCCCAAAGCTCAAGGAAGATGACTTCCCTGAGCGCCACATGGGTCTGGTGACAGTCGAGGAGCATCCGGAAGCACGGGAAGCCATTCTGGCCCGGATCCAGATTGTGGAACAATACCTGGATCTGGAAAAAGTAATCGCCATTGCCAACCAGGCTCCTCCCATAGGCTGGCAACCTGCTTCTTCCATGAAAAGGGTAAGCAAGGCCTATCGCCAGCCGGTTGTTGGGGTTATCAAGGACTCTGCCTTTCAATTCTACTATCCCGAGAACTTGGAGGGGCTGGAAAAGCGGGGAGCAAGGCTGGTGATGGTAAACGCTTTGCGGGACAAAGCGCTACCGAGTCTGGACGCACTATACATAGGTGGCGGCTTTCCAGAAACACATGCGGAGCAACTGGCTGCCAACAGCCGGTTTAGAGGGTCCCTCAAAGCGGCAATCGAAGCTGGACTGCCGGTTTACGCTGAATGTGGAGGCCTTATGTACCTGGGACGGAGCCTGAATATTGAGGGCAGAAGCTATCCCATGGTAGAGGCCCTGCAAATGGACTTTCAGCTTGAGAAAAAGCCACAAGGACATGGTTATACTAAACTGGAAGTAGTTGAAAATAATCCTTTTTATCCAGTGGGGATCACTTTTAAGGGACATGAGTTTCATTACTCCCGGGTAATCGACTCTGACCTGGATTCCAATTCGCTGGTATTCGCTATGAGGAGGGGAACCGGCATCCTGGACGGAAAGGATGGGGTGTGCTATAAAAATGTGCTGGCCACTTATACGCATGTGCACGCCATCGGCACACCGGAATGGGCTGAGGCCTTAATACGAAAGGCTCTGGCTCATCAGCGCGAGTCAAAAAATAACTCTGAAAGAAAAAAAGGAAACATGGACAACCGGAAAACCAACACAGGGGTTGGTGACGGGGTCCGATAACAAAATCAGGAGGTGAATTTCATGGCAATAGTGGAGCACATGGGCAAAACGTTCGAGATTGATGAAGACGGCTTCATCGATGCTTTTGAAAGTTGGAACCCCGAATGGGTTGATTACGTAAAAGGTTCTGAGGGAATTCAGGAACTCACCGAGGAGCATTGGAAGGTCATCCACGTGCTGCAGGACTACTACCAAAAGCACGGTATTGCCCCCATGGTGCGAATCCTGACCAAGGTGACCGGCTACAAGCTCAAGTACATCTACGAACTCTTTCCCTCTGGACCGGGTAAAGGGGCCTGCAAGATGGCTGGGCTGCCCAAGCCCACCGGCTGCGTCTAATTAAAAGTATTCTTTCTGAAATGAGGCCTTCATTTACAGAAAGAGGAAAGGAGACAATTCTTCCTTTCCTTTACAGAAATAGTGTTTGCTTGGGGGTCGGACAGCATGTCCGACCCTTTTTTTCTCTGCAACCGGGGCTAGCCCGGATATTTCATCACGCCCCGGCGTGACTGCGACCGCAGATATGAGCGTCCTTCCGGGCGTCCTCAGGGATCGGACCCTGCGACGTACTGTTCAAGTACGTCTCGCATCCGATCCCTTGCGGTTGCCCGGTGGCACAGCCATCTCCACGGTCTCGCGACACCAATTCATGAAATATCCGGGCTAAAGCAAGACGTTCTTTTGCCTGTTCTCCTGGTTCGGTACTTTTTATGCCATGTTTGTCTCATGATTATTTGGTCTGATAATGTATATTATGTAAACTTATAGATCCCTGGCAATAAAATTGATGTCGCCGTTCAATCCGCCTTCCAAAACCCCCCTTCTCATCTTCACAACATAAAAGCATGACACATTGATCTATTGAACCACGACCGCTTCACGTTCTAGCAACACCGTAGGTGAATAATGTGGGCTACAACACCTTCAGATGATCCTTGCCAGATAGCAAACCTCACGTTTGACCTCCACAACTTCTTTTATTCCCTCTTTATTGTATCAACATCGCACCAGACGTTTCTCCCAAGAGTAATCCTTGCTGCTCTAATAGAGACAACCGATTTTAGATTTTAGAATGCAGATTTGTCCTTCGGACTCCCACCCTTCGGGCGGGTTCCCGGTTTCAGATTTCAGAGCTCAGTACTTCGCGGTAAGGAATACATGCAGCCTCAATCTGCAATTTTATCCTCGTACAAACACTGGCCCTGAGGAGCAGACTTTCTAGGACTAATAGAATAGAGTACTTTTTTCGAGCTCACATTGTCACAACTTATTTATGTCTGTATCACATTGTAATTCCACCTGTATCCCATTCTCTTTCATAAAAAACATTAATATATCTTTAATAAAAATTATTAATATATTTGCCAGTATCTTTGGAGGCGAGTACATATGGATAAATCAAAGCTTGAAGCTCTAATTGAGGCACTAGGCAAGGATTTCTTCGCAATCATAAGTGGGGAAAAGCACCTTCCATATTCGACAAAGGCTGGTGGACAGAAAAACTCATGATTATATTAAAGTTATTTATGAATGATTTATATTTTTTCTGTGTTAAATTAGGGAAATAGGAGCTCCTGACTATCTGCCAGCACCTGCTGTAAGCGGTCTATGTGTCCCTCGCCATGATCACGGATGAGAGATAGCTCTTCCTGAGAAAAATTATAAGTTCCTAGCAATTCAACCAGGAACTGCAACCATTCCTCGCCGGTGAAGTTCCGGAGCAGGGCATGAATTTCCGTAGGTGATGGCATTCCTCTCCTGCCCCTCCCCTGCCCCTCTGTAAGTCCTTCAAGAAAGCCTGGCACCACACCTTCCAGGCAGTAATCTTCAGCCCAAACCACATCACCCACACCATCCAGCCGATCGATTCGCATTTGAATAGTTAAGTGCAGGAAGAAGAGTATGAGAGCTAAGAGCTTGCCAGCCTTCTTGCTGGTGGTGAAATCTACCACTGCTGCATAGTCCCTTACCATAACCAAACGAAGATCTACCGTATCTCCCATTTCCTTCAAAACAAAGTCACCGGCCGCGTGATGCCACGGGTATATCTGTTTGAAATTATTCCAATTGTAGTAGAGCGTTAGGATTTTCGCCCCCTGCCGGTAGAGCCACACACACTGGTGTTTGGACAAATAGCGTGATCCACGACCCAGGTCCCACAAAAGCATCTGGCTGGAACCATCTGATTGGTCTCGATGCAGGTGGAATTCGTGGTAGTCCCGGAGCCACTCCGCCACAAACATGTGAAGCCAGCGCAGTGGCTTGCCAAGTTCCCGATAAATGCCTGCACCTTTGAAGTATATCTGAGGCAAGAATTTATAATTATATCGATTTGTTAAGCTATGCAAAAGGGTGAAGTCACGCTCCAATTGGGCTCTAGTCGCATCGGACACAGCCACGTTCACTGCGAATGAAACTATCTGTCCAGAAACGCTCAAATCGGCTCGGGCCACGTGATAGAAAGCGCCATGTTTTTCTGTCCGAATCTCAATGGCATCAACCTCCTTGAGCTTTACAAGTCGGCCCAGTCGGTGAGCCAAAGCCGCCAGTATCTTCTGGCAGTTGTTCCTCAGGAGCAAGTAATGCACTGCCCCTAGATAGGGTCCGTAGCGTAATTCAGATTGTCCCTCTGCGCTTTGCGGACCTGCGGGCAGATGCGTTGCCCTACTTTTCGCACCGAGATGAACCTCTCCCCTCGGAGTGGTCGCCAGAAGTCGCACAGGGATCTTGCTAGCGTCTTTCATAGTTTACCTTTCAATACATATTATTACATCGCGATACCCTGCACTTCAAAAGGGCAGCAGATAGAGCCTAGACCCCCCCTCATGACTGCTTAAGTCCACCCTCTCATATGCGTTTTCTGCGCTTTCCTCCACCGCATACTTCATGGTAAATGAAATAGGATAATCCAATTGCAATGTCACACTCTGAGTTCGGCTGTCAATCCAGCCCGCATTTTTCATGAATTGGCGTCTCGAGACCGTGAAGATGGGTGTGCCACCGGGCAACCGCAGGGAGTTGGACCCGAGGCGTACTTGATCAGTACGTCGTAGGGTCCGACACCCGAGGACGCACTGAAGGACACCCATATCCGCGGTGGTAGTAGGCCATTCATAAAATATGCGGGCTAGCCTTTGACATTCTGCCTTGCATGCTTCAGATTCCTACTGCGAAAAGGGTTCTGAGTATATGATCCTTTCCTTCCATCCGTGTATAGATGCTGATGTCAATGTTATTGTTGCCGGCAGAGCCCCAGGATCAGAGGAAGAAACGCTGATTAAGCGGGCCGATGCTGTCATCCTCCCCCAAGGGGTGAGACAGGATCTTTATGACCTCTCTCTCCATTATTGTTCGCGGGTTTTCCCAAATTACGAGCACCGCTTTAGACACCCTGGGAAGATTGGTGACGCCCTACTCTTCCGCACCGTGGGGATTCCGCATCCTGAAACCTTTATCTTTAGCAGCGTGGCCGACTACCTGAAGCGATTTCCACCTGAGCGGGCTCGTTTTCCTTTCTCTTTTCCCTTTGTTCTGAAGGGAAATTACAGTGGCGAAGGTCAGATGGTTTTTAAAATCCATGATCTGGACCAACTCCAAACCTATCTTGAACAGTTCAGGGCCATGGAGAATAGTGGAACACAGGGATTCATTATCCAGCAGTGGATTGACCACGGCGGCCGCGATGTACGTGTTGTGGTCCTTCACGACCGGCTGTCAAGCTACTGGCGGGTGCAGAGTGACCCACAGCAATTTCTCACTAATATAAGTGCGGGCGGAGTCATCGACCAGCATTCAGACCTCAACCTCATAAAGAAAGCCGAAAACATAGTCCACCGCCTCTGCCAGCATACTGGGATTAACCTGGCTGGCATTGATGTAATGTTTGACAAAAATGATATGTCAGATCAACCCCTGTTATTGGAAATAAACTATTGGTTCGGTCGTAGGTTTTTCGGCTCTTCCAAGGCTTACTACGCAATCCTCAAGGAAGCAATAAAACGGTGGCTTGCCTCCTTTGATTCTGAGTGGCCGAAACGGATCCGATAACGAAGTAAGAGGATTCAGGTGTCAGGTGTCAGGTGTCAGGAAAAAGAAACATAGAAACTGAAACGTGTTGGAGCGAAGCGGAAATCCCGTCTGAAGCGAAGCTGCAGCGGGGAACACTGAAACCTTATCTGTATATATCTGTTTAAGTACATAACAATTTGAATTATCTATTTTTTTTGTACTTCGTTCTTGATGTCCAGTGCTTGGTGTCTAGTGTCTAGTGCCTACTGCCTAGCACCCAGCCTCAGCTGTTCTTTTAGGGGCCTCTTGTTATTGACGGTTTGTTCTGAGAAAATAGAGGAATTCAGAACCTTTCTCACCAACCTCGCTAGCGTGCAAAGGGAACGACATGATGATCTTGGAGATAAACTCTCACAATCCACAAAAACGGTTCATTCGTAGGGCAGTAGAAATCCTCCTCAACGGTGGAGTAATTGCTTATCCAACTGACACGTATTACGGTATTGGCTGCGATATTTTCAACAAGAACGCCATTGCCCGTGTTTATCAGTTGAAACGTCGATCGAAACACAAACCTTTCAGCTTTATCTGTTCGGACTTCAAAAACATCAGCCAATACGCTCAGGTTACCAACTACGCCTACAAGACAATGAAGCGGCTCCTTCCCGGACCATATACTTTTATTCTAGAAGGCTCCCGGCTAGTGCCAAAAATTATGCTAACCAAACGTAAGACAGCTGGGATCAGAGTTCCAGATCATGCCATTTGCATGGCTATCGTCCAGGAGCTAGGACATCCTATACTCAGTACAAGTGCCACGGGTCCCGATGGCGTCATCCTGGAGTCTCTCATTGAAATTGAGGAACGATTGGGTCATGCCCTCGATCTCATTATAGATGGCGGCCCTGTTCCTTCGAAGCCTTCCAGTGTTGTCTCCCTGATAGACGACTTTCCGGAGATTATCCGAGAAGGCCTGGGAGACGTGGAAGTCTTCCTTTAATGGTGGATTGGGGAATGCGGAAGGCAGAGGGCATAGAGCAGAGGGCAGAGGAAAATACAGCAGGCAGTATCGTTATCCGTTATTAGTTATTCGTTATTCGGGAGCTCAGTCGCTATGAGCTGCCTTGAAGATTCCTACGATTTGAACGGTTCGAACGATTTGACGAATCAACGATTTGACCAGTTGACTATTTGACGAATTAACGAATTTCCTACGAAAATCTGAAACGGGGTGCAGCAGGATCTGCTATTAGGAAAGACTAGGTTCCCCCGGAAGTGGAGGAAGTAGGAGAAGGCCCATGTATTCTTGTATGTTATCGGCGAGATTTTCTATTACCCGATTAAATAGATAATCCACAACAGAGCGTT
>JAUWKY010000184.1 GCA_030613915.1 Syntrophobacterales bacterium | reverse complement strand
TCCTCGTTGGAGCCAGTATCAATTTTGGTGACCGCCCTGAACAGAGTTCCACCGGACAGCCGCAGCTCCAGAGTGAGTTCGGCACCTTCCCTGACTTCTACTTCATGGAGTTCAAGCTCTATTTTTAGTCAAAATCCCCCTCGATCCCCCTTTACGAAAGGGGGAAGATTTTTATGTGATTTCACTAAGTTCCCCCCTTTAGTAAAGGGAGGCTACAGGGAACTGGATCATAAGAGTCCCCCTTTTTTAAAGGGGGATTTTATAAAGAGAAAGGCCATCCGTTATTGGATGGCCTTTTAATTCTACGCTATGCGCTTGGCGCTTGGCGCTATGCGTTGTTATTTCTCCAGTGTCATCTGAATGTAACGGCAGGGACACTCTTTGGCGCAAAGACCGCACCCTTTGCAGAAATCCAAGTCGAATTCGTACAACCCCGCTTTCTCTGAAATCTTAACAGCGTTGTCCGGGCAGTACATAAAGCAATTGCCGCAGTTAAAGCAGAGTCCACAGCTAAAACATCTTTCAGCTTCATCGATAATCGCCTCAGGATCGAGGGCAGGATAGAGCTCCTTAAAATGCTTCAGACGCATGTGGATTGGCAAGGCTTCCTTCTGGAACCTTCTCGTCTTTTGATAATAATACGTATTTAAGTCTTTGGAATATATCACCGGCGGGCTCGCCAGACGGCTTTCCACACTGCCGTCTACATAGTCTTCAATGGCGGAAGCAGCTCGGGTGCCCTGGCCTATTGCAGCGGATACGGTTTCCAGGCCCAGAACGGCGTCACCACCCGCAAAGACGCCTTCGATGCTGGTCATCAGATCTTCATTGGCGGAAATCCATTTATTGTCTCTTGTGTGAACTTCTATGCCGTCATAGTCCACCGCCTGACCCGTGGCCAGTATTACCATATCAGCAGGAATAACTGATTCTGACCCGGCAATGGGAACCGGCCTGGCCCGGCCGCTGGCATCGGGTTCCTTTAATTCCATTTGCACGCAGAGGATACCCACCACCTTGTCGTCATCTGAAATGATCTTCACCGGGTTGGTGTGATAACGGAACATGATGCGCTCTTCCATGGCTTCATCGATCTCGGCGGTTATGGCAGGCATCTCCACTCTGGTGCGACGGTAGACCACACTCACGTTCGCCCCCAGCCGTTTTGCCACCCGGGCGCAATCCATGGCCGTGTTGCCGCCGCCGATAACTACTACGTCTTTGCCAACATCCACATACTTGCCGCTGTTGACCTCTCTCAGAAACTCCACCCCGGAAAAAACGTTCCCTGCATCTTGACCAGGAACGTCTATGAGTAATCCCCTTTGGGCACCAATCCCCATGAAAACCGCATCATAGTGCTGAATCAACTGATCCATTGGGATATTGACACCGACTTTGATATTGCACTCCAGCTCGATGCCGAGTTTCATTATGTTGTCGAGCTCTTGTCTCAAAATATAATTTGGCAGTCGATAAGAGGGAATACCGTAGCGCATCATGCCGCCGGGCTCACCATAGGCCTCGAATATCTTCACCTGAAAGCCTCTCTTGGCCAGGTGAAAGGCGCAGGAAAGACCGGCCGGCCCGGAACCAACCACTGCCACCTTTTCTTTTCTAGCGGCAATAAGCTTTTTGTGCTCCAGGTTCTCCTCGAGGCCGTAGTCACCAACAGCGCGCTCTGCGCTGTTTATGGCCACAGGTGAGTCAAAATCCCGACGATTACACCCATCTTCACAGGGATGCGGACAGACTCTACCGCAGATTGCCGGCAGGGGGTTGGTACGGGTCAACACATGCCAGGCCTCTTCATAGTCTTTTTTCTCCGCCAGAGTCCTGAGAAAACCACGGATATCGTTTCCTGCAGGGCAGCCGTGGTTACAGGGCGGGGTTTGCATGATATTGACCGGCAACAGAGTCCGCCAAGAGCCGGTC
Organism: Syntrophobacterales bacterium; assembly: GCA_030613915.1. Lineage (GTDB taxonomy): Bacteria > Desulfobacterota > Syntrophobacteria > BM002 > BM002 > BM002. The sequence continues at coordinate 3,321 of JAUWKY010000184.1, read as the reverse complement.
TCATAAGGAACAACTTTGCGTAAATCCAGAGCTAGTCCTAAAGGTAGCTTTTCCATTACAGATTAAACCTCTCTATGTTCTGGTTGGCGATCTCTTGGATTTCATCCACTTCTTTGGCTGGCACCCCTTTCTTGAAGAGATGCTTGAACCTTCCTTGCGGTTTCAAATATTCTTCCACCGCCACTTTTGCCGGGATCTTCTTCACATTGGTCACCTTGCCGTCAACAATTTCATATACGGGGAACAGCCCGGTGTCTTTGGCCAAGCGACATATCTCCACGGTAAGTTCCCCGTGATGCCCCCAACCCAACGGACAAGGCGCCAGAATGTGGATGTATTTGGGACCCACAATGGTGAGCGCCTTCCTAATCTTCAGCTGCAGATCCCTGAAATCATCAACTGTGGCAGTAGCCACGTACGGGATGCCATGGTCCGCCGCAAGCATCGGCATGTTTTTCTTGCGGGTTGTATTACCCGTGGGTGTTGTGGAGGTCCAGGCCCCGTAGGGAGTGAAGCTCGAGCGCTGCACCCCGGTATTCATGTAGGCCTCATTGTCGTAGCAGACGTAGAGAACGTTATGGCCTCGTTCAAACATGCCGCTGATACTTTGCAAACCAATGTCGGCTGTACTGCCGTCTCCTCCCTGGGCGATAATGTTGACCGGCCCCTTCTTGAGCGCTTTATAGGCAGCGTCCACACCGGAGGCAACAGCCGCCGCATTTTCAAAAAGGCTGTGCAAAAAGGGAATTCGCCAGGAAGGATCAGGATAGGGGCCGCTAAACACTTCCAGGCAGCCGGTGGCTACACAGGCAATGGTGTTCTCACCCGCAGCATCTGCCACCAGTCGGGCAGCCAGCGCTTGACCACAGCCACCACAAGCCCGGTGCCCACTGGCAAACAAATCTTTTTTGTCTACGCCTTCGAGGTATTTGGATTGTTCTCTCATGGTTACATCTCTTTCTCTGCTATGAGTTCTGTCCGCAAGCCCAAAAACTCAAATTCCACGGGCTCCTTCTCTACCTTTTCCACCATATACCGCAAGTCATCAATGGAGATATTGCGACCTCCCAGGCCGGCAACAAAACTACTTATGTCACGATCCTTTTTCTCGGCCCGTGGAAAAGACCAGCGAACATCGCTCGCCAGGATACCGCCTCTTCCCAAGGAAATGCACTTCTCCAGTACAACGATGTTCATTTTATCCTTCAAGGCCCGGTAAACCTCTTTTCGCGGAAAGGGGCGGTAGGAGCATATTTGCAGAAGCCCAACCTTCTTGCCCTCTTCCTCGAGCTGGTCAATGAGCTCTTTTATGGTGCCCACCACCGAACCCATGGAAACGACTACCACGTCGGCCTCTTCCAGTTTGTAGGTCTTGATGAAGCCGCCGCTCTCTCTGCCAAAAGCCTTGGCAAATTCAGAGCTTACTTCTTTTATGGTTTCCTCGGATTTTTCCAGAGCACGGTGCAAAATGTACCGAGTCTCCATATAGAAGCGAGGGTCGGCAAACAGGCCGATACCTCTCGGCCACCTGGGGTCGACGATGTGCCTGGGCTTAAAAGTAGGCAAGAAGTCATCCACCTCTTTTTGTTCGGGAAGGTCTACCGGTTCATAGGCATGGGTAAGAATAAAGCCATCCATGCAGACCATCACCGGCAGAAAGGTCTGTTCCGCAATCTTGAAGGCCTGGATGTGCAAGTCCGAAGCCTCCTGGTTGTCCTCGGCATGGAGTTGAATCCAGCCCGCGTCCCTAACCGCCATTGAATCCTGATGGTCGTTCCATATGCTGAGCGGCGCGGATATGGCGCGATTGGCACATGTCATCACGATTGGCAAGCGCATCCCGGCAATGCAGTAGATAACTTCGCTCATCAGCAACAGTCCCTGAGATGAGGTTGCCGTATAGGCGCGGGCGCCGGCAGCGCTGGCTCCTAAAACCACTGAGGCTGCAGAAAACTCGCTTTCCACATTGATAAATTCCGCATCCAGTTGCCCTGCACCAACTATGTCCGCCAGCCCTTCCACAATATGCGTTTGCGGAGTAATGGGATACGCAGAAATTACATTGGGTCGGCATTGGGCTACTACATGGGCAACCGCGTGAGATCCTTCAATTTGTTTAAGCATCTCTCCTCTTCTCCATGATTTCCACGGCCCTCTGAAGGGCAGCTATGTTGTTTTCTCCAACCCTGCCGGGAAACTTCTCCATTATGGCCTCCTGGGCCGCCCCCAAACTCACCAGACCGGTTATGGAACAAAAGGCTCCGATCATGATCGCATTGGGTATGGGCCTGCCTATGATCTCGAGGGCAATTTCGGTGGCAGCAATGGTTTCTACTCTTGCCGTGGTCTTCAGGTTCAGGTCCTCGGGCTTTTGTTCAGCATTGATCACTATGAGACCATCAGGCTTGATGCCGTCCAAAACAGGTACTGCCCCAATTAAATGATAGTCCTGGACGATTAGACAATCCGGGGTTCGTACCTCCTCCCGGGTCCGAATCTTTTTGTCGTCAATCCTGACAAAAGCCTGGACAGGTGCGCCTATTCTTTCTGCTCCAAAAGCAGGAAACGCCTGGGCAAATTTGCCGTCTTTGAACGCTGCGATGGACAAAAGCTCCGCCGCTGCCACGTTTCCCTGTCCACCTCGACCATGAATTCGAATTTCAATCATGTCTCCCACCCTTTGATAGTTTCGTGCTTTATTGCACGGGGACTATAACATTTTTGCTCGTACTTTTCGAATCTTCTTTTCTCCTCGTAAAATATTTCACAAGTATAATCTAAAATCCGATTCGGTTCAATATGAAACCGAGCCCATCCTGTAGAATCGGGAACCACGTAGCCCGGATATTTCATGAATTGCTGTCGCGAGACCATGAAGATGGGCGGGCCACCGGGCAACCGTCCCGCGCACCGCGGGTTTGGTTCCGAGGCGGACCAGAACGGTACGTCGCAGGGGCCGACACCCGAGGACGCCAGGAAGGACGGCCATATCCGTGGTCGCAGCAAGTGATTCATGAAATATCCGGGCTAGGTGGTTTTCTTGGCTGGTACCTTTCTTGGACTGAGCCTCGTTCGGGCAATCGTCCATTCCCACGGTGGTAGTGTCAATGCCATAAGTCACCTTGGTAAGGGAAGTACCTTCACGGTCACACTTACCCAGCCGTCCCTTTAGTCTAACTAGTTTCCATCCATAAATGGCCCTCCACCGCAGCCACAGCTAATTGGCCCAATAGGTAATCCGTCCTCGAATCAGATCATAGGGTGACACTTCAACCGTCACCTTGACGCCGAGAACAATTTTGATGAAATACTTGCGCATCT
>JAUWKY010000171.1 GCA_030613915.1 Syntrophobacterales bacterium | reverse complement strand
CTTCAACTCCGTCCAGGTACTGAAGCTGTTTTTTCAATTTAGCTTCCATGGTCATTGGTTATAGGTTATGGATAATTGGTTTTGAGTACCTATGACCCGTTACCTATTACCCGTTACCGACAAGTTACGTTTAACTATCCGCTTCTTTTTCTCTCTTTAAGTTTCTCCAATAGCGCTTCCCCTGTTTGCCAAATGTTACCTGCTCCAAGGGTCAACACAACATCTCCCTCCCGCACTTCCTCCACGAGAGACGGCACCAGCGCCAAGTGATCTGGGATGTACCTGACGTTGCCATGTCCATGTTTTTGAATGGCAGTTGTCAGCTTTTCTGCATGCACCCCTGGAATAACCGGTTCACTGGCAGCATAAATCTCGGTGACAATGAGAACATCTGATTGATAAAAGGCGGTGGTGAAATCCTCGAACAGGGCCTGGGTGCGGGTGTAGCGGTGAGGCTGGAAAAGCACAAAGCGGCGTCGTCCCGGAAATGATGAGGCCATTGTTTTCAGCACTGCCTTTATTTCGGTGGGGTGATGCCCGTAGTCATCGATTACGGTAACGCCATTGACCTCACCCTTTATTTGAAAACGGCGCTGCACACCGGTCATTTCCTGTAGACCGCGGCAAATAGCTGAGAAGGGAATTTCCAGTTCGTGACCGACCGCCACAGCCCCCAGGGAATTCAGGGCATTGTGCCGCCCGGGGATGGGCAAGTTGACCTTTCCCAATTCCTGCCCGCAATAGAAAGCGCGGTAGGAAACATTCAGCCCATCAAAGGCAAGGTCACGGGCTTGGAAATCAGCCTGCGCTGAGAAACCATAGGTGACCATCCGTTTCTTGATCCGAGGCAAGAGGGACTGAATATTTTCATCCTCGAGACAAAGGATATTTACTCCATAAAATGGCACCTGGTTGATGAATTCGAGAAAGGTCTCTTTGATCTCATCCAGGTCTTTATAAAAATCGAGATGTTCAGTGTCGATGTTTGTTACCAGCGAAATAGTGGGAGAATACAGCAGAAAGGTGCCATCGCTTTCATCCGCTTCCGCCACCACAAAGTCGCCCTGGCCAAGCTTGGCATTGGTTCCCCATGCATTCAGACGACCACCAATGATCACGGTGGGATCAAGGCCGCCCTCTGCCATCACCGTACCCACCATGGAGGTGGTGGTCGTCTTGCCGTGAGCTCCTGCAACCAGAACGGCGTACTTGAGTCGCATGAGCTCGGCCAGCATCTCGGCCCGACGAATAACTGGTATGTGATAGTCCATGTTGGCCGCAGCCACCTCAGGGTTGTCAGCATCAATGGCAGAGGAAACCACCACCGCGTCAGCACCGGCTACCTGCTGGGGCTGATGGCTGTAGGAGATTGTTGCCCCTAATGTTTCAAGCCGCCGGGTAATTTCGCTCTCCTGGATATCGGAGCCACTGACCTGGTGGCCGAGGTTCAGAAGCAGTTCAGCAATACCGCTCATACCGATGCCACCGATGCCAACGAAGTGAATATGATAAGAGCGTTTGTACATTAGTCAGTTAGGTCCGTTTAGTCGGTTAAGTCAGTTATGCCAGTTTTGCTGGTTGGCCTGTTAGCCCTCGCGTCACCGCGTCCTCGCCTCGTCGTGTGGGGCGTTATCCAACCACCCCGGTGATTGAAAACCAAACGTTTGGGCCTGGCTTCTGGCGTAGCTACTTATATTCATGAGAATTCCCATGGCTGCCAGATTAGTGAGCAGAGAACTGCCGCCGTAGCTTATGAAGGGTAGCGGCAGCCCTTTGGTGGGCAGCAGCCCCATGACCACCGCACTGTTAATGAATGCTTGGAGCCCGATTACCAAAGTTAGGCCGAAAGCCAGGTAGGTGCCGTAGCGGTCGGGTGCTCGCAGGGCGATTTTCACTCCCTTGTAGATCAACAGACCGTAGAGGAGGAGGACAATGGCAATGCCCACCATCCCGGTTTCTTCGCCAATTACCGCTAGAATAAAGTCAGTATGTGGTTCTGGCAGATAGAAAAGCTTTTGCTGGCCGGAACCCAGACCAACTCCTAACGGACCACCTGAGCCGAGAGCAAATAATGAGTGCAGGAGCTGGAAACTGGTATCGCTTGGATCTCGCCACGGGTTGATAAAAGCCAATAGCCTTTCCAAACGGTAACTTGACTGGGCTATGGCCAAAGCCAGGAGGGGAATGAGGACCAGGCCTGTGGCCAGTAGAAAGCGCAAACGTACACCGGCGACGAAGAGCAAAAGAAAAACCAGGGCCGCAAAGGTTACTGCAGTTCCCAAATCAGGTTGCATAAGCACCAGGCCAATAAAGACTGCTGAAATCAGAAGGTGTGGTAGATACCCCACACTGAACTCTCGAACCCGGTCCTTCTTTTTGGCCAGGGAATAGGAAATGTAGATGATGAGTGTCAATTTGGCAAATTCTGCCGGTTGCACAGAGAGAGGGCCCAGCCGCAGCCAGCGCCTGGCACCCCCAACCCGATGGCCTACCTGGGGCAAGAGCACCAGAAGAAGACTTAACAGGCTGACCCCGAGGATCACATAAACAAGACGGCGATAGACAACATAGGGCAAATTCTTGCTTACGATCAGGACGGCAAGCCCAATCAAGGAAAAAAGAATCTGTCTCTTGACAAAGTACATGCTGTCGCCAAAACGCTGCTGAGCCATGATGGAACTGGAACTGTAAAGCATCACAAGTCCAATACCCATCAGTGCAAAGGTAACGAACAGGAGAACTAGATCGTAGCTGTTCTTATGTTCCCTTAAATGAGCCATCGTGCTATTTACCATTTCGCCTAGCGCCTAGCGCATAGCGAGAAATACAGGGAATCTTGACATTGACAGTTTTACGCTTTGCGCTCTGCCCTTAGCGCTTTGCTGCTTCACCTTCAATTGTGGGCGTTGAGCTTTCTTTTGTTCCTGCCTGCAGAGATCCAGGGACAACTAATCGTTTCATCAAACACTTCCATAGCGGTGAATTTATGGACCAGAGAACGAAAGTGGTCGCCCCTGGCCTTATAGTTTTCATAGTGGTCAAAACTCGAACATGCGGGAGAGAGCAAGACCACGTCGCCTGGCGCAGCAGCGCCCAGGGCTACCGGGACTGCAGCTTCCATGTCGTCCACCACCACCGTGCAAGTGAGATTGCCCAAAGCCTTGGCCAATCGAAATCGAGCTTCACCCATGAACACGAGCATTTTCACGCCTTGGCGAACCAAACCAGTAAGAGGATCGTAGGAGCCTTCTTTGTCGCGCCCCCCAGCAAGGAGGATGATGGGCGCGGTGAAGGTTTCAAGGGCTCGGACCACTGAATCCACATTGGTGGCTTTGGAGTCATTATAAAAGCGGATGCCGCGCCAGTGATGAACTAGTTCCAGGCGGTGCGGCAGCGGTTTGAAATTGTCGATAGTCTTCTGAATGGCCTCAGGCTTAGCCCCCATGCAGGTGGCAGCAAGTACCGCAGCCATAAGATTTTGCTGGTTATGATTACCCACGAGTTGCCAGTGCCGCAGGTCATAGCGACGCACCGGGCCAGGCATTACCCGACAGACCAGCTGCTCTGACTCCAGGTAGGCGTGGGCTGATTGCTTGGACAGGCTAAAGTTGAGTTGACGACTGCGGATGGTACAACGCACTCCGATCAGGGGGTCACGGGCGGGGACCACCGCAATATCATCCGCTGTTTGATTGGAAAAGAGTCGGCACTTGCTTTCCACATAGTCAGAAAAAGAGTCATAACGATCCAGGTGATCTTCGCTGATGTTCAGCAGCACTGCAACCTGGGGGTGCAAGGTATCCATGGAATCGAGCTGGAAGCTGCTCACTTCAACCACTGCTACCTCGAAGTCTTCTTTTTCTCGAAGTAGATTGACGAGAGGGTTACCGATGTTGCCTCCCACAAAGACGCGCAGGCCGCTGTGGTTGATCATGTCACCCACCAGTTCGGTTGTGGTGGTTTTACCATTGGTGCCACTTATGGCTACGATAGGCAGCTTGAGAAAGCGACTCGCTAGTTCCAGTTCACCGATAATCGGAACGGACTTGCTCCTGGCCTCTTGCAACTGCGGTAAGTTCAGAGGAACACCAGGACTGACAACGATGAGATCCGCATCGGTGAACAGTTCCGCGGGATGGCTTCCCAACGCCAATGAGCATCCCAGCCTCGAGGCAGAGTCCGCCTCCGAGCCCAAGTCTTCAGCCGGGAGATGGTCGGTAATGGTAACGCGAGCTCCTTGGTCCAGAAGGAACTCGGCAACGGCCAGACCCGTGCGAGCCAGCCCGACAACCAGTACGTTTTTATCTTTGAGGTCTTTCATGAGTGCTCTTCTAGTTAGTTTCCAGTTGGTCACCAGTTAGCAAAAATCTTAGACACTTTAGGCACTTTAGCTCACTTCAGACATTTACTTTTTGTTTCTCAACCTCAGATAGAAGAATCTCAACTACCTTTTCCATCCGCATTCCCCGCGAACCCTTCACCAGCAACCAGTCGCCGGCAGCCAGCAGGCTGCGGACCTGCGTTGCCATTTCCTGATGATCACTGACCTGGGTCATACGGTCGCTACTCATTCCAGCCTCAGCAGCACCGGCAAGTAGATGAGAGGCTTGTTCACCCATGGCCAAAAGGTGATCAACCCCTTCCCTGGCGACGATGACGCCCACCTGCCGGTGAAGGGCCGAGCTATCCTCTCCCAACTCCAGCATGTCGCCCAGAACGGCGAAAGTTTTGCCTTGCTTCTTAAGGTGTATCAATGTTTCCAAAGCGGCGGCCATGGAACCGGGATTGGCATTGTAACTGTCATTTATTATGTGGATGTCGCCAGGAAGAGTGAGTATTTCCATTCGTTTGTCAAAAGGACGAAACTCTGCCAGGGCAGCGGCAATGCTGCTTGATTGAAGATTTACAGCCCAGGCGACAGCCGCGGCTGCTACCGCATTATTGATGTGGTGGCGGCCAAGCACCGGCAGGTGAATCTCAAGGGCTTCCTCCTCCAGTTTCAGGAGAAAACGGCTGCCGTCAAGGTCCATAGAGACGACCCGCTCCAAGGTTATGTCGGCAGAACCGCCCGCCGTTGAGAATCTCACCTGACGGCCAGCGAAAGGGGAGGCCACATCCATGACCCTGGGATCATCCATGTTGACCACTATGGTTGCGGTCTCTTCCATCCCGGCGAAAAGTTCCCCTTTGGCGGCCTGAATCCCCGCCAGGCTTCCCAACCCCTCCAGATGGGCCGGCTGGATATTGGTAATCATTCCCACCTCTGGGCGGGTTATTTCGGTCAAGCGCTCGATTTCTCCTGGTTGATTCATTCCCAGCTCTATCACCGCTGCCTGATGGCTGCTGTTTAGTTGCAACAAGGTGAGTGGTACACCCACCAGATTGTTGAAGGTTCCATGATTCTTGAGAACCTTCCAAGATCGGCCAAAGATAGCCGCTACCATCTCTTTGGTGGTGGTCTTACCATTGGAGCCAGTGATCGCCACCAGCGGGATGGGATAGCGGCGGCGCCAGAACTCAGCCAGATCCCCGAAAGCACGGAGAGTATCAGGAACGCCCACTACAGGGACCTGGAAGCCCTGAAGCCCACTCGTTTCTTGCTCCTCCAAGGCCACGACCACACCAGCGGCACCACGGCTTACGGCCTGCTCGAGAAACTGATGACCGTCAAATTGTTCTCCCTTCAGGGCTACAAACAGGTCACCTCGATCCAGGGTGCGACTGTCAGTGGAGATTGCGCTGAAGCTTTGCTCTCCACCCTGCACCAGAAGCTGACCTACGGTGGCCTCCAGTACTGCCGCTAAAGTCCATAATTTTTGGTCTTTACTCATTAACCCCACTAGTCTAGCGGTCACAATGTATCTTTTCGGCTCTTGGAACTA
>JAUWKY010000036.1 GCA_030613915.1 Syntrophobacterales bacterium | reverse complement strand
CTGCAGCAATGTGCATGATCGTCTGATCCAACTGCGCCGGGCTAATTTGACTTGCCACGAACCGTTTCCATATCAGTTCATAAAGTGCCAGTTCATCTTTCTTGAGAGAAGCCGCCATCTGTTCGGGGGTCCGAGTCACCGAGGTTGGCCGAATGGCCTCATGGGCATCCTGGGTCCCTTTGCGGCTTCGGTACACGGGGGCCTTTTTGGGAACATACTCTGTCCCCAGATTGTCCCGTATCCAGGTCCGAACCGCCGTCACCGCTTCCTTGGCAAGCCTGGGGGAATCTGTCCGCATATAAGTTATGAGACCCACAGCACCCTCTTTGCCCAGCTCAACTCCTTCATATAACCGCTGGGCGATGGCCATGGTCCGCTGCGCGTTGTACCTCAGCTTGCGTGCTGCCTCTTGTTGCAGGGTACTGGTAATAAACGGCGGTGCAGGGCTGCGGGTCCGTTTCTTTTTCTCAACTTTTTCTACCTGGTAGCGGGCTTGCTCGAGGACCGTCACCAACGCCGACGCCTGTTCTTGGTTGACTATTTTTACTTTCTTGCCAGCTTTACCCCATAACCGCGCCTCAATTTGCGGCTTTACCTCCCCTTCCAACAGGGCGGTGATTGTCCAGTACTCCTCACTATCGAAAGCCAGGATTTCATGTTCCCGTTCGCATATGAGCCTGAGGGTCACTGATTGAACGCGACCGGCGCTTAGACCACGACTGATCTTGTCCCAGAGAATGGGGGAAATCTGATAACCCACCAGCCGATCCAGCAGCCTCCTGGCCAGTTGGGCCTCGAATTTCTGCTGGTGAAGTTCTCCAGGTTGCTTCAAGGCGTTCTCAATGGCATTGCGGGTCAGTTCGTTGAAAAGAACTCGGTAAATCTCCTTTTGAGAAGAACGCAGTTCCTCGGCAATGTGCCAGGCGATGGCCTCCCCCTCCCGATCAGGATCCGGGGCCAGGTAAATGCTGTCAGCTTGCGCAGCCGCTTTTTTCAGTTCGCGAATGACTTTTTCCTTGCCTTTGATTACTTGATAGTGCGGCTCGAATTTGTTTTCGATGTTGATTCCCAATTCATTCGCGGGAAGATCTTTAACGTGTCCCACGGAAGCTCGAATATCGAAACGATCGCCAAGGTAGCGACTGAGAGTCCGCGCTTTGGTGGGAGATTCAACGATCAGTAGTGACTTGCCCATTCAGTATCCTCGATCCTTTCTCTAGTTATAAGTCCCATGGAGTAATGGAGCACTAAAGATTGCGGATTTTAGATTTTAGATTGCCACAAGCTGCAGCTAAAAAATTCCGCAATCCGCGATCTGCAATGATCATTACTCCATTTCCACTGTGATCCTAATATAACAACTAAAATGAAACTGACCAGCTAACTGTGAAAATCTCGGGTAAAAAAAGTACCCGGGAGCTGTTTGACGAGCCCTCTGATCTCCAAACGCAACAGCAGTTCAGCTGTTTGGGAGACGCTAAATTCTAATTGCCGAGCAATGGCATCGATGTGCACAGGATCCATGCCCAGTAACTCCCAGAGCTTCTTCTCTCTTTCACTCAGCTCGGGATGTAAGCTCGTCGGGGAACCTTTTCTCACCACCGCCTCAACCGGAGACCTGGCAGCGACCATGGGCAGAAGCTCTTCAATAACATCCTCTGCTCTCTCCACCAACTTGGCCCCCTCTTTTATCAAACGGTGAGTCCCCTCAACTCCTGGCCGGTCAATGGGACCAGGTACTGCGAAAACTTGACGGCCCTGTTCCAATGCCATTCTGGCAGTAATGAGTGATCCGCTTTTTGCTGCGGCTTCCACTACCACCACACCCAAAGAGAGGCCGCTGATGATCCGGTTTCGTACTGGAAAATTCCCTGGTTCTGGTGGGGTACCCAGCGGGAATTCACTGATGATTGCTCCTGAGGCAGCAATTTGCTGCGACAACTCTCGATTTTCCGCCGGATAAACCACGTCCAGTCCGCTCCCCAATACGGCTAGGGTTCTGCCGCCTCCTTTTAAGGCTCCCAGGTGGGCAGCACTATCGATACCACGTGCCATTCCGCTCACCACGGTCCACCCTTGCCATGCCAACTCACGACAGAGTTTTTTGCAAACGTTCAGACCGTAAGCTGAGGCTTGCCGCGACCCTACCACAGCCACTGAGCGCTCATCTTCCTGCAACAGCGTGCCTTTCACATAAAAAAGAGGTGGCGGGTCCGCAATGTTCGACAAAAAGGGAGGATATTCCTCTGTGCCCCATTGAATCATGCGAATGTCTAGGGAACGCAGACGAAGCAACTCCTGTTCGGCAGTCTCTTTGAGCGCTCTGGATCCAATGGCATCAATGGCCCCCTGCTTCAATCCCGGAACCTGCTCCAGGTGACTCCGGCGAGCGGTGAATACTCGATCAGGGCTACCAAAACGCTGAATCAACCGGTGAAATGTCCTAGCACCTATACCCGGCACGAGAGTTAACGCCAGCCAGCCCAGATCTGCATCCATACCAAATTACCTACAAGCTCCAGAGCTTCCCTTTTGGATTAGGGATAATGAACCTGCATTATTCATTGAGGTTCCAATTAAAAAAGGGGCCATGCAAGCTGGATTCCCAGCTCCATGGCCCGCAGGAAATGCTTATGGCGATGGGCCGACTACTCTCCGGTTATGAGCCTTACGCGCTCTCCTGGGGTAAACTCGGCCAAGGATTCGACAACTAAAGTCGCGGCTGTCTCCTGCTCTACTGCCAACACTAGCAACTCACCGATGGGTTGAATGCTGAGGACGATTTCCTCGTCCCGAGAAGTCAGTGCCTTTGGTTCTTGAAAAACTTCAAAGCGGTGTCCTGCTTTAATCTCGTCATTTGCTCCGAGATCAATGAAGGCGATCTGCCGATGAGCTATGAGGAACGTCCCCCACTCTGCTAGAATGATGTTACCCTCTATGGGTTCAGCACCTGGTTGTACGGCGATCTCTTCAGACCTTTTCTTATAGGGCATCAACTTATCAGTGGCAGTCATTTCTTGAAAAGAACTGAGAACCACAGCTTTTGCATGGTCCGGCGCCACCAGGACAACCTCTAGAACACCCAGAATTGTGTTCAGGTATCCCACGTCTTTTTTGGTGATGGGGTGTTTGAATAATAAAGAGGTTCTAAAAATGAAGAACCGATCACCCACTTCGGGTTGGGCTCCCTCGCGGAACTGTACGTAAATCTTGTCGGCCGCACCGATCAGTGTCCTCTGACGCTTTCCACCCAGAATGACACCCATTCCTTCAGGCACGTAGGGGGTGATGAATCCCACCTGATCGATCTCCGAGAAGGTTATAGTAGGAACTTTGGGCGGTGGAGGCGGTGGCGGTGGCGTAACCTCTTCAACCACGGGTGCTTCTTCAACCACGGCTGTTTCTTCAACGGCAGTGCTTTCTTCAAAGAATCTTGCCACCTCATAATAGACTCGCAGCTCAGTGCCAGGGTAGATCCAATGAGGATTGGTGATGTGGGGGTTCATCTGCCAGACTTTGGGCCAGACCCAGGGATTGGCATAAAGGTCTTCGCAAATATCCCAAAGCGTGTCACCCTTCACAACCACATGAATATAGGTTTCTTGATCAGCCTGGCCGTAAGGAGTTGCCTCTTGAGCCCTCACGTGGGGAGTTTGCGTGAAAGCCAAGAGCAACGTGCCCACCATCAAGCAGATAAGGATTGTTCGTTTCACGGTTGACCTCTCCTCTGTTTAGGGGGCGTCGGATTTATTGACAGCTACCTTTATTATGTCCGGTCTTCTAACCTGTGACCAATACACACATTTTTTCTATGTGTCAACCATGATGACCTAGCAAAAAACATACCTGCTTAGGACCGGAGCAAGCGCATCTATTGTATTATCTTGATATGATTAGTCTTTAGTTATCTTACTGAACGAGGGTCAGACGTGGGTTACCTTTCATCTTGTCTTTGTTCATGAATGATTCTGCGGCTTTTGACGATACCTACCTCTTCGCCGTGGCTCGCACTCGAGTGTTGGCAAACTTGGCTTCCCAGGCGATCAGTATTGGACTGGCAACAAAGATGGATGAGTAGGTACCCACCACCACTCCCACAATAAGGGCAAAGGCAAAATCATGAATCACCCCGCCACCCAGGATGAAAAGGGCGGTTACCACAGCTAGAGTTGTTCCTGAGGTAAGAATGGTACGACTGAGAGTCTGATTTATGCTGTCGTTGACTACTTCGGCAAATTCACGCCGTCTGCCCTTACGCAGATTCTCCCTGATCCGATCGAAAACTATAATGGTATCGTTGAGAGAGTAGCCGATAATGGTAAGCAGGGCAGCTACTGCGGTAAGATTAAATTCCTTGTTGGTAATGGCAAAGGCGCCCACGGTAATCATCACATCGTGGATGAGGGCGCTCACCGCCCCGAGGGCGTATTTGAGTTTCAGAAACCAACAACAGACCAGGGTGATCACTAGGGCCGCCACGATGAGCATGGGGATGCTCATGCCTACCTCGCGCAGGCCCGCTACTCCTAGAAATAACGCCCCGGCCATAATGGCCGCCGGCATCAACTTTTGCTCAAATCTCCACGAGATGTAGATGGCGATCAGAAGCAGGGCATAGTAGATGGCCAGAAGCGCCTTCTGGCGCAAGTCCTTGCCCACCTTTGGTCCCACCATCTCTAGCCTTTCAACTGTCACTGTATTTTCACCATAGATCCGCTCCAGATTGTCCTTCACCTCCTTGCTGAGGTTGGCCAGCTTTGCTCTGGATACATCGGTGCGAATGAGAAATACATTTTCTCCCTCACCGCCAAAGTGCTGAATGGCGCTACGGTCCAACCCTATGGGCTTCAACCCCTCCCTAATCTTGTCGGCATTGGTGGGGCTGCTGAACCTCAATTGAACAACGGTGCCGCCGGCAAAATCAATACCGAAAAGACTCGTGCCGCGCCAGATAAGGGCAGCAAGCCCGATGAGAATCAATATCAGTGACAGAGTGAAAGCAAACTTACGCCGACCAACAAAATCAATGTTGATGTCCGGTTTGATAAACTCCATAATTCCTCTCTTTTATCCGCGCTCAAATTCAACAAGCAGCATCTATCCGTAAGTTTCACAGATCCGCCCCATCGACGGGGGGTGACGAAGAGCGCGGCGCAAAGCGCCAAGCGCATAGCGAAAACACATTCTTTTGAACTCTCTGCGCCATGCCCTTTGCGCTATGCGATTTGTCAGATCTTTAACGTCTTCATTCGCCTTTTTTGCAGCAAGTAATCAAACAACAGCCTGGTTCCAAAAATGGCGGTGAACATGCTGGCGACAATGCCCAGGCTCAGCGTAACGGCAAAGCCTTTCACGGGACCGGTGCCGAATTGTAATAATACCAAAGCGGCAATCAGGGTGGTGACGTTTGCGTCCACAATTGTCCAAGTGGCTCTGCTGTAGCCGCTGTCCAGGGCTGCACGCGGCGTCTTACCCAGCCGCAATTCTTCCCGCACCCTCTCAAAAATCAAAACATTGGCGTCAACCGCCATACCGATAGTGAGAATTATACCAGCGATGCCCGGTAAGGTGAGGGTGGCACCAAAACCAGCTAACGCCGCCATAATCAAGATAATATTGAGGATCAGGGCCAGATCGGCGATGATTCCGGAGGCGCCGTAGTAGATAACCATGAATACCACCACCAGCACACCACCCACTGCCATGGAGAGAAGCCCTTTACGGATGGAGTCTCTTCCTAGAGATGGACCCACAGTACGCTCTTCGAGTATTTGCACTGGAGCGGGCAATGAACCAGCACGGAGCACCACGGCCAGGTCTTTGGCCTCATCCATGGTGAACTGGCCCTCGATTACGGCGTTGCCCCCGCTGATGCGATCCTGGATAACAGGGGCAGAATAGACATTGCCGTCGAGCACAATGGCCAGCCGCTTCTTGACGTTCTCCCCGGTGATTTTCTCAAAGAGTTTGCCGCCGCGATCGTCGAAGCTCAAGGAAACGTAGGGACGATTGTATTGGGTATCAAGGCGTACCTCGGCATTGGTTAGATATTCGCCGGTGAGTAAAGTGCGGTCCTTGAGCAGGTAGGGAGTGCGCCGCACTTGACCGGTGACCGGGTCGACTTTACGGCTGTAGTAGATTTTGCCCCCGGCGGGTACTCTACCCTTCAGGGCCTCTTCAACACTCCGTTGCTCATCCACCAGCTTGAATTCCAGCAGGGCCGTCTGGCCGATGAGGTCAATTGCCCGCTGTGGATCTTTGATGCCGGGCAACTGGATCAAGATACGGTTTTCCCCCTGGGTTCGGATGTGCGGCTCACTAACTCCAAATTGGTCAATCCGGTTGCGGATGGTCTCCAACCCCTGGTCTACTGCCAACTTTTTTATATGGCGCACCTGGCTTTCCTCAATCCTGAAGAGAACCTGGAGTTGGTCTTGGACCAATGTACGGTCTGTCACCTCTAAAAGAGGAAACTTATCCTTCATGAGGGCAGCGACCTGCTGCCAGTCTTGTTCCTTCGGCAGGAGCAACCTTACCCCATCCCCACCTTGTCGTTCAACCAGGCGGAACCTGATGTGTGCGCTGCCCAGTTCACCTTTAATCTCCTGAGCAAGACGCTCCACCGTATTTTCCACCGCCTTATCATTTTCCACCTCCAGAACCAGATGCATTCCACCCTGGAGGTCCAAACCGAGGTTAATCTTCTTATCGGGAAAGAATTTAACCCACCATTCAGGCAGTTCTTTGCCCAGGGTAGGTAGCAGATAGACTAACGCTACCACAAAAATCGCCAGCACGAGAGCAGCACGCCATCTCAGATCCTTCACGCTAACTTTCTCCTCTCACAGTAAGTTTTTGGTCCGGGTAAAATGGTCGAAGATCAGCAAAGCTCAAAGTGGTTAGTTTATTTCTGCTTGCTGCCTGCTGCGCCAAGCGCTGTGCCTTTGGCGGCAAACCTCCTGAGCTCTCCTACTTCTTGCTTGGCTCCGGCTCTTGGGACGCCGTACCGGCAATGTAGCTTCGCCCCACTTTCACCCGCACCTTTTCGGCGATTTCCAAAGTTACGACCTTTTCGGCGAGACCGGTGATTTTGCCATGCAGTCCGCCAACAGTTACCACCATGTCACCCCTCTTGAGGGCGGCGAGTACTTCTCGCTGCTTCTTCTGCTTTTTCTGTTGGGGTCGAATCAGCAAAAAGTAAAAAATGGCAAACATTAGCAGCAGAGGCACTAAAGCGGCGAAGCCGCCCCCCTGGGCACCACCGCCCCCGGTCCCTCCGATACCCAGGGCATATGCCAGACCTGTCCAATTCATAAACAGCCTCCTCGTGTTTAAACCCTAACGTTGCAAAGATGGTAGTTTATTGATCATACCCATTTCTCATTGCAGCTTTTAGCCACCGGTTTGCACCTGGCGCAGTTGATAAAAGTGCGCCCTGAACTCCTTGAAAGTACCAGCCGCAAGTGCTCGTCGCATCTGCCGCATCAGCTCAAAAAAATACCACAAATTGTGAATGGTATTGAGCCGATAGGCCAAAATTTCCTTGGCCATAAACAAATGACGTAGATACGCCCGACTGTAATGCCTGCAAGTATAACAGGTGCACAGTTCATCAATGGGCGTATCCTCGTCTCGGTGCTGGTTATTCTTGATGATTATCCGCCCGCGGCTGGTAAAGAGCATACCGTTGCGCGCGTTGCGGGTGGGCAGCACGCAATCAAACATGTCCGCCCCCAGCCCCACTAGCTCCACCAGGTCCTCCGGCGTGCCAGCACCCATAACATAGCGCGGCTTGTCCACTGGCAACTGCGGTAGACACGCCGCCGCCACCTCCAGCATTACCTCTCTGGGTTCTCCGACACTCAAGCCGCCAAGAGCGTAGCCAGGAAAATCCATTTCCGTGAGTCTTTCAAGGCAAGCGTGCCTGAGTTCTGTGGACATGCCTCCTTGAACAATGGCAAACAGAGCCTGATCTTTCCTGGTTTTCGCCTCCCGACAGCGATGGGCCCACCGCACGGTGCGCTCCATGGAGGCCTGAACGTATTCGCGGCTAGCCGGATAGGGGGTGCACTCGTCCAGACACATAATGATGTCAGCTCCGAGAGCCTCCTGGATCTGTATCGCCCGTTCCGGAGTAAGAAAATATCGCGAGCCGTCCAAATGGGATTGGAAGGCCACTCCTTCCTCACTGATCTCACGAGTTGGCGCCAGGCTGAAAACCTGATAGCCGCCGCTGTCGGTGAGCAGAGGCCCGTCCCAGTGCATGAACCTGTGCAGCCCCCCAACCGTTTGTATGAGATCAGCCCCCGGCCGTAACCAGAGATGGTAAGTGTTGGCAAGTACTATCCTGGCGCCAAGGGAGTGCAAATCCTCAGGAGTTAGCCCCTTTACCGTACCTCTTGTCCCCACCGGCATGAACACTGGTGTGCTCACCACACCGTGAGGTGACCGGATCTCCCCCAAGCGGGCTCCGGTACTATTTTGCTTCCAGAGATGAAACTCCACAGCTGAGATTACTCGATAAACATGGCATCGCCATAGCTGTAAAACCGATATCGCATCCGGATAGCTTCAGCATATGCTTTTAGCAGAAGGTCGCGTCCAGCCCAGGCCGAAACAAGCATGACCAAGCTCGAACCCGGTAAATGAAAATTGGTAAGCAGCCTATCGATGACCTGAAAACGATACCCGGGGTAAATCAAGAGGTCGCACCAACCACTTCCTGGTCTCACCTGCCCATTGTTCGCTGCGAACTCCAGGGCTCGTACCGTAGTGGTACCTACTGCCACCACCCGGTTGCCGTTCTCCTTGGCGCGGTTAACGGCCTGCGCTGTTTCTTGGGGAATCTCAAAAAATTCTTCCTGCAACCGGTGCTGACGAATATCCGCTGCCCGAACCGGCTGAAAGGTGCCAAAACCCACATGCAACGTCAAAGTAGCAAGGATTACACCTTTCTTTTTCAGACGGTTGAGAAGTTCTTCCGTGAAATGTAATCCGGCCGTCGGCGCAGCTACCGCTCCAGGCTTTGTGGCGTAAATGGTCTGGTAGGCCCGGCCATCGTCAACCTTGACTGCCCCACCGTTGCGACGAATATAAGGTGGCAGAGGAACGCATCCTGTGCTTTCCAGAATCTCCAGCAGAGGTCGGTCATCAACAAATTCTACCCGAGTCTGACCCTCAACCGCTTGCTCGCAGACCCTGGCCCGCAACCCATTTTCAAACAATAGGATTGCGCCCTCCTGTACCCCCTTGCTGGATTTGACCAAGCAGCGGTAAAACTTCTGATCAGTGGCCGGATGCAGTACCAGAAGCTCAACCTTACCACCCGACTCTTTCTTCCCCAGCAGTCTGGCAGGCACCACTCGGGTGTCGTTCACCACTACCACATCGCCTGCTGCCAAGTAATGTTCTAACCCGGCCACTTTTCTATGTCCCATGCTCCCCGTTGTACGATTGAGAACCAACAGCCGCGAATCATCCCGCCTTTGGGCCGGCACTTGCGCGATGAGTTCTTCGGGCAGCTGATATTGATATTCATCCAGGCAGTACATGGGCTCATTACCGCTAACAACCTGACGATAGGCGAAGCAAGCTAAGCATAGTTGCAGTTTGAAGTCAACTGGTTTAGCTCGATTCGATTGTCTGTTCTCTAGCCCAGATATTTCTCGATGTCCTGTTTTATTCGGTCCGTCAGAAAAGGTTACTCCTCTGGCCCAGATAGACGAGAACCATACCGGCGCACATCGCTATTAAACCAAAGGTCCGCAAGTGGGCCGCCTCCATCTCGCTCACTTTGACTAACCACCTTTTGATTCCTTCAGGAAAGGTAAAGTAGGGCAACCCTTCTAGAATCATAACCATGCCCAGAACACTGAGGAAAAACTTCATAGCATATCCCACCGAGTTTTCATCTCAGATTGTAGATTGCAGATTGTGGAATCTCATAGCCTACATTTGTGTCAATCTGAAACATAAGATTTGAAATCTAAAATCTCCACCATATGAGTCTCGACGCCGACCGCTACAACCAACCTCAAAGGATTGAATTGTAAGTCGCCCCTTCACTCCATGTCAAGGAAGCGAATGCTTTGCTCTTGGCTGTGCGCCAAGAGTAAAGCCATCGTAAGGCAAGACGGGAGGTCGGGAGAAAAATGGATATATTGAATTTCGTCTCGCTCGTCTCGCCAGTCTCGCTCGTCTCGCTATGCCCTGTGCTCCATGCTTTATGCTCCATGCTACTTTCCTCCCTTTGCACTTGAATATAGCAAGGAAATGGGCTAGCTTTGGGCGCACGAAAAGAATAATTGAGGTATTGAGGTATTGGGGAATTCAAGGAACTAGAATGCAAGCACTCATTTTTGTTATCAATCAAACAGCCTAACAACGAGTACTTGATATCCAATACATCTAATTCCTAAATCGCTGAATCCCTGAATTCACAATAGGAGAAACATGGTTGGTAGCACTATCGAAATAGATCTGGCGGCCCTGCGCCACAACTTTTCCCAGGTGAGGAAGCTGGTGGGTCAAACCACGGCTATTCTCGGGGTGGTAAAATCCGATGCCTACGGCCACGGCATGGTTGCTG
>JAUWKY010000088.1 GCA_030613915.1 Syntrophobacterales bacterium | reverse complement strand
ATAGCCGCTTTGAACATAGAAGCCCTGCCCCTGGGTTTCCTTGGCGTTCTTGGGAGCGCCATTAGCCGAATCTCGTAAAGCCGTCGAATTATCGAGATCTAGGTTGCTATAACCCGCCTCGATGGTTGCACTGCCGGGACCAACAGGAATGTCAGCAAAAGCATCGAACGAGTAGAAAGTGTAGTTGACGTTGTCATCATTAATGAGATCGCGGGCAATTCTTTGCTGGTGATCAACTGAGGCGCCGATTCCGATTGTCTTTTTTTGCCCCAGGTATGTGGAAAGATTGTAATAGTTTGGTTCAGGATCCAGAAAGTTAATCTGCACCCGGGCGGTGACCCGCTCTTTGTCCTCAGCATCGTTCATAAATTGGATGCCGGTGTAACCGCCCACATAGTACTTGGCATGAAATGTCTCGGTAAAAGATGTGGAGCCGAACAAAGTTGCCCCAATATCACGGTTTACATTACCATCCCCGCTGAGATCTAAGTTGCCATCGTCAAAGACGGCGGTGTTGAATACTGCACCACCGTTTAGGCCCCAGGTGAGATTATAGTCGGTGATGCCTGGACGATCGATGGCCATCATGGCGGCAGAGCTGGTTAGGTGTTGTCGGCCAGCAGGCGCCATGTGCGCCCCCATGATGATTTGTGCTTGGTCAAGCAAATGGAGATTGATAAAACCGTCGATTACTTCCGCATCTCCAACGCTTCCGTCCTCTTCTGAGTCTGACCCCACCTGGATGAAGAACTTGACCCATTTAGTGACACTGCCCCCAAGTCGGATCCTGGCCCGACGAAGAAGAAATTTCTCCTCGTGATCGTTTTCTGCATCCGCCTGAGAATTGGTGCTGCTGAGAAACTGGGTCTGGAGCCTGAAGCCTAGCTCCAAGTTGGAATCTTGGTCAATTTGTAACTTGACTGCGGCCCACGAAGGAGAAGGCCAAACCAAAAGGACTCCAACCAGCACACAGGTCAACACGGCTATCTTCCGCACCACAACTCCTTTTTCTGCAATCCATAATCGACACAGGAGGTCTTATACGTGATCTTAATCCAAATGAAGGTTCACCTACTAATACAACCATATCGATTTCGAGTAGTGACCGGCATATGACTACTACCAAAGCTACATCGATAGCACAAGATATGTGTACGAGCAAGGCAAGAAGTAATTAGGATCCCTCATTTAAATCAGACTGATCAATGGGGCCAGGTACATATCTACGAGTCAGTATGATAAAATTCATTCGAATCTAGGGAATCTGGTTTTTCCCCGCATAGCGGGATCTTTTATGGGCCTGGATTCTTTACTTCTCATTTTTATAAAGAGCCGGTGGAAAAGCAAAAGAGGATAGGAATGATCGAGCAAGGTCCCATAAGACCCCCAAGTGAAAGCAAGAGTCTGCTTCTGAGGCTGACACGTAACTGTCCATGGAACAAGTGCCTGTTTTGTCCAGTATACAAAGAAACTGCCTTCTCTCGCAGATCTGTAGCCGAAATAAAAAGCGAAATCGATGAAATCGGTGAGATTATTGAGGATATTCAGAGGATATCGAAGAAACTTGGCTTCAGGGGGAAGATTACAGGAACAGTGATTTCCCATATCTATCCTAGTAGAGATCACGCTCTTATCTATCGCCAGATAGCTCACTGGTTGTACTTCGGAGAAGGAAGCGTTTTTCTGCAGGATGCCAACAGCCTGATTATGAGGCCTGAGGATCTGGCAGAGATTCTTCATTATTTACGTGAGACAATTCCCGGAATCCGTAGGATAACCAGCTACGCTCGGTCCAGAACCTTGGCCCGGCGGACTTTGGAGCAGTTGGTGATGCTGCGCGAGGCGGGTCTAGACCGCATACATATCGGCATGGAGAGCGGTTATGATCCCGTATTGAGTTTTATGCAAAAAGGGAGTACGGCGGCGGAACATGTCAAGGCGGGTTGTCTTGTTAAGGAGGCCTCCATCTCCCTTTCGGAGTACGTCATGCCAGGCCTTGGGGGGAAACTCTGGTGGCGGGAGCATGCCCTGGCTACAGCAGACGTACTGAACCAGATCAATGCTGATTTTATCAGGCTCCGCTCTCTGCGGGTTCCCGCGTCTGCTCCCCTTTCCGAGAAAATTGAAACCGGCGAGATGGAACTCCTCGACGATGACGGCGTAGTGCGAGAGATCCGTCTTTTCATAGAACATCTGGATGGTATCACTTCAACGGTCGCTTCGGATCACATCATGAACCTGTTGGAAGAGATATCTGGAACCTTGCCAGACGACAAAGAGAAGATGTTGTCTGTGGCCGACCGCTACTTGGCCCTGCCAGAAAGGGAACGACTCATTTACAAAGTGGGAAGATGGGGAGGAGCGTACAGGAGTTTGGACGATTTGGAAGACTCTGTTCTTCGAGCCAAAATTGAGAACGTGATACATCAATGGAATCTGGAGACAACTGGACAAGTGGATGAGATGATTAAAGAAATGGCCGATCAGTATATTTGACCGCAAGCTTCTCGCTTGCGGAGGAGGGCGGGATATCGGGCGAGACGGGAAGTCTGGTAGGGGAAGGATCAAATCATTCTCGTCTCGCCAGTCTTGCTCGTCTCACTTGAAATGCGCTTTGCGAACTTAAGAGTTGCCTTTCAGGTAAAACTACGATATATAGCGCGGTGTCGCACTGGGAAGGCCAGACGACGAGCGTCAAGAGAAAGGAGAGACTACCGACCAGTAATTATCTGACACGAGGATTTTTGCAGGCAAGAACATCAGACTATGGGAATTCGAGTACCTGAAAACATAGCCACCTTAAAACCCTACCCACCAGGAAAACCCCTCGAAGAACTAGAACGTGAATACGGTATTAAAGATTCCATCAAACTTGCCTCCAATGAAAACCCACTGGGAGCATCCCCGCTGGCTCTAGAAGCCATTCGCAACCACTTGAAGAACGTGCGCCGCTATCCTGATGGGAGCGGGTACTATCTCAGAACGCGATTGAGTCAGCGATTAGAGGTGGAGGAGTCCTCGATTGTACTGGGTAACGGCTCAAATGAAATCATCGATCTCCTTATTCGCACCTTTGTCCAGCCTGGCGAGGACGTGTTGATGTCAGAGCCCACCTTTCTCGTCTACCGTCTTATGACGCAGGCAGTGGGGGGGCGTCCTGTTCAGGTGGTTCAGAAAGCGTTTGCCCATGATCTGGAAGCCATGGCAGAGGCTTTTACCCCACAAACCAGACTCGTGTTTTTGGACAATCCCAACAATCCAAGCGGTACGGTCATTGGTCGAAAGGAATTTGAAACTTTTATAGACCGGGTTCCAGATGATGTCCTCATCGTCCTTGATGAGGCCTATATAGAATTTGCTAACCCAGAGCAGACCATTACTGGTCTAGAGTATCTGAGTGGTTCGCCACCGGTGATCAGCCTTCGAACTTTCTCCAAAGCCTATGGCCTTGCGGGACTTCGGGTTGGATACGGAGTCATGCCTCCAGAGGTGGCGGATTATGTGAATCGCGTGCGCCAACCCTTCAATGTTAATAGTCTGGCCCAGGTGGCGGCCCTAGCCGCCCTGGATGACGAACAGTTTTTGCAGGAGACTCAGAAAGTCGTGAGGGAAGGATTGGCCTTCCTGTATAAGGAGCTGGCGGAGATGCAGATACGCACTCTTCCCACGCAAACAAATTTTTTCCTGATGGAAATCGGCTACGACGGCCGACAGGTTTACGAGGCTATGCTGCGACGCGGAGTGATCGTCAGGGCCATGAATGCATACGGTTTAGACAATTACATTCGGATTTCAGTGGGGCGACCCGAGGAGAATCAGAGGTTCCTTGCCGCTCTCAGGGAAGTTATGGCGGAGATGAAGACGGACAGTGAAGGTGGATAGCGGATAGATATTCGATATTCGAATTTATTTGACCTGAGATTAGTGGAGATGTTCGGTGTAGCGGTGCCGACATAGGATTATCTGTGACTCGAGAGCCTAGAAAGTTGGTCATTACAATTGACGGTCCCGCCGGGGCCGGCAAGAGCACCGTGAGTAAACTTCTGGCCAAGCGACTTGGCTACATTTACGTGGACACCGGTGCCATGTATCGGGCTGTTGCCGTGCTGGCGCGAGACAGTGAGCACGCGAATCCTCTGGACGAGTCGGCGCTAGAGGATATCTGTCTGGGACTTGATTTGCAATTTATCAACAAAAACAGCATCTTACATTTGCTGGCCAACGGACAGGATGTCACGACAGAAATTCGCAGGCCAGAGATCAGTTCACTGGCCTCAGCCGTATCCGCCCAGACGGTGGTACGGGAGCGGCTCTCAGAGATCCAGCGGAGGATGGGGGCAGCTGGTGGCGTGGTTTTGGAGGGTCGTGATATGGGCACAGTGGTTTTTCCCGACGCTGATGTCAAGTTCTTTCTGGATGCTAATCCTGAGATTCGCAGTAAGAGACGATACTTGGAATTGGAGGTCAAGGGAGAGAAGACGACCCCTGAGGAAGTCTATCAGCAGATGGTTGAGCGGGATCGGAACGATAGCAGTCGGGAGTTGGCGCCTCTCAAGCCGGCAGCCGACGCCATTGTGGTGGATTCTAGCCATGCACAAGTTGAAGAGGTCGTGCAGCTAATGCTCGGGTACATCGAAAAGAAGCGGAAAGCAGGTAGCGAATTGATTTCTACCAGAGAAGCATGAAGGTGAAATTAGCTGTGCTACCCAGTAAGTATGCAGGGAAATGGTTTGTAATTCACTATTGTTTCTGTTATACAGTTACAACCTTTCACTCGGGATCCTTAGTGACAAACCGGGTGAAATTGAAAGAGGACTAGGAGAAAAGGGTAAAGGGAGTTCAAATCAGGCATGGGGGTAATCGGTTAATGGTAAAAAAAGAACAAAACCATCAAGAAGAAACTGTGGGAATGACCGAGGAGCAAGAAGGTCAGTCAGAAGAGATCGAGGCGACCGCTGGAGAAGAGGCTGAGGCTCAAGAGGTTGCAGAGCAAACCGCGGAAACTGTAGCGGAGCAGGAAGATCTTGGGAAAGAGACGGTGACTTCTATCGAGCAGCTTGAGGATGAGGACCAGATGCTCACAGAGGAATCCTTCCAGGCGCTTTACGAAGAAAGCCTCAAAAGCATCAAGGAAGGCGAGGTAGTGCGCGGTAGCATCATCCAGGTGACCGACGATTATGTAATGGTGGATATAGGCTACAAGTCTGAAGGTCAGATATCCGTCGCTGAATTCAAGGATGAAGAGGGCAAGGTAAGTGTCAAGGTCGGTGATGAGGTTGATGTTCTTCTTGAATCTCACGAAGACGAAAACGGCGAAATTGTTCTTTCCAAAGAGAAAGCCGCAAAGATAAAGGTATGGGACGACATTAGCGACGTCTATAAGGATGAAGGGATCATTGAAGGCCGGATTGTTTCGAAGGTCAAAGGTGGACTCTCCGTCGACATTGGCGTGCAAGCTTTTCTACCTGGATCCCAGGTGGATCTCCGGCCGGTTCGCAATCTTGACAGTCTCATTGGACAGCAGTTTCAGTTCAAGATTTTGAAATACAATAAGAAAAGGCGTAACGTAGTACTCTCACGCAGGGTACTTCTGGAGAAAGAAAGAGAGACACTCAAAGCTGATACTTTGGAGAAACTGGAAGAGGGTAAAGTCCTTGAGGGTATTGTAAAAAACATCACCGAGTACGGCGTGTTTGTGGACCTCGGTGGAATTGATGGTTTGCTGCATATCACGGACATGAGTTGGGGTCGAGTCGGGCACCCGTCAGAGATGTGTACGATAGGCGATACCATCGATGTCATGGTATTGAGCTTTGATCCCGAAAAAGAACGGGTTTCTTTGGGTCTAAAACAGTTATCAGAAGATCCATGGAATACAGTTGACGAGAGATATCCAGTGAGTCACCGGGTAACGGGGCGTGTTGTGAGTCTGACTGATTATGGTGCTTTTGTGGAGCTTGAGCCGGGTATAGAAGGACTGATCCATGTCTCCGAAATGTCCTGGACCGCGAAAATTCGCCACCCATCTAAGGTTGTAGCACAGGGCGACATGGTCGAAGCAGTGGTTCTCAATCTGAACAAAGAAAACAAACGGATTAGCCTGGGTATGAAACAGGTAGAGCCCAATCCATGGGACGTCATTGGAGAGAAGTACCCTGTGGGCACCACTATTCAGGGAAAGATCAAGAATATTACCGACTTTGGACTTTTCATTGGTATCGATGAAGGCATAGATGGTCTCGTGCACATCTCAGATCTTTCCTGGACCAAACGAATTAAACACCCTTCAGAACTTTTCAAGAAGGGAGAGGAGGTACAGGCTATAGTCCTCAATATTGATAAAGAAAATGAACGGTTTTCTCTGGGGGTAAAACAACTAAGCCCTGATCCATGGGAAGAAATCCCTGAGCGATATCCAGTTGGGAACTCAGTTGTCGGTACGGTGACCAACGTAACAGATTTTGGCCTTTTCGTTGAAATAGAGGAAGGAATTGAGGGGTTAGTACACGTCTCTGAAATCAGCAAGGAGAAAATCAAGACACCTGTCGGACTTTTCCAAGAGGGTCAGGAGGTAACCGCCAAGGTAGTCAACATAGGAAAAGAAGAGCGCAAGATCGGGCTTTCCCTCAAGAGGTTGGACGAGGAGGAAGAAAAGACCCAGTACCATGAGTATGTAGATAGCCCCAAAGCGGCAACCTCAAATCTTGGCCGGCTGTTAAAGGAAGAGTTGGAAGGACGTACCGATAACTTCTTGGGAGGCGATGATAAAGAATAAGTAGTTTCCATCCAGGGTGTCTGTTCGGACACCGGCCGGATCCAGACTGGGAGGCAGTAAGGTGCGCAAACGTTCCGTCTTTTTGGCGGCAAGCGTTTTAATTTTGATCCTCGTTGTCATCTTTGGCAGCATTGCTTGGTTTTCGCACCTGCGTGGCGGTGATGCAGGACTGATGTTTGGCGAAAAAATTGCAGTCCTAGAAATTAAGGGTGTCATAGCCGACTCCCAACCAACCATAGAGCAACTAACCACATTCAGAAAAGATTCCTCTATAAAAGCTGTGGTGGTAAGGATTGAGTCTCCCGGCGGTGGTGTGAGTCCTTCGCAGGAACTCTACCAGGAAATAGGCCGGACGGGACGAGAGAAACCGGTGGTGGTTTCCATGGGTTCTATTGCCGCTTCCGGGGGTTACTACATTGCCTCTGCAGCCCAAAAGATCTATGCCAATCCAGGTACCATAACTGGTAGTATCGGGGTAATTCTCCAGTTTACCAATTTCGAGGAACTCCTCAACAAAATCGGCTTTCGAATGGAGGTTGTAAAAAGCGGTAAATTCAAGGACGTGGGGAATCCCGCGCGGGAGATGACTCCCGAAGAACGAGCCTATCTGCAGACAATGGTTGACAACGTCCACCAGCAATTTGTTCGGGATGTGGCGCGAGGACGGCGCATGCAGGAAGAGGAAGTCCGTGAGATCGCCGACGGTCGCATTTTTACTGGAGAACAGGCCAAAGAGCTGGGACTGGTGGATGAATTAGGGAATCTTAGAGACGCAATAAATGCTGCTGCCAAGCTGGCTAAGATTGAGGGTGAGCCGAAGATCGTTTACCCCGAAAAGGAAAAACGCTCTGTTGTGGATTATCTATTTAATCGGGTAATAGAAAATCTCGCCGATAACATACAAGAATACATGGGCCTTCTCCTACTTCCTCCACTTCCGGGGGAACCTAGTCTTTCCTAAGTATCTCCTACTGGTCTCCAAGTCTCACTAAACTGCAACCATCACTTTCCCGTCAACCATTTTTTATTGGAGTATTGGAGTGTTGGAGTACTGGAGTAATGGGGGAATAGAAATTCCCAATCACAAATCACTATGACTAAGGTTTCAGCGTTCCCCGCTGCCGCTTCGCTTCAGACGGGATCTTCGACAGGTTTCAGTGTTCAGTTTGCAGCTTCTATGTTTTTTTTACTGCCACCTGCCACCTGACACCCAAAACACTGAGATTTGTTGCTTGGAATTTGGGATTTCATTGACCCCGTCGCTTCATTACTCCAAGACAGAGTCTTACAGAAAAACACCTACGTCTCCCAGGCCTTCTCGGATAATCTCCGGAAAGTCGTCTATCAGGGAGACAACACTGGAAGGCTTCGAAGGAACAG
>JAUWKY010000317.1 GCA_030613915.1 Syntrophobacterales bacterium | reverse complement strand
GTTTTCTTTTTAGGATATTTTGAAAAGAAATCTTTGGGGAGAAGATTGGGAGAAAGCAAAACCTCATGATAGAGAATCTCATTTCCTCTGTTCAAAGGCCTAGCCGCTATCTGGGCAATGAGATCAATGTGCCCCAGAAGGATTGGGCCAGCGCCAGAGTCCGGATGGTGCTCGCATTCCCAGACATCTATGAAATTGGCATGTCTCACCTGGGACTTCTGTTGCTCTACGACATTCTCAATCAGCACGGTTGGATAGGGGCTGAGCGAGTTTTTGCCGTTTGGCCTGACATGGAAGCGGCTCTGCGCACCGCGGGCAGACCTCTGGTGAGCTTGGAATCGGGCACACCTCTGGCCATGTTTGACGTGGTGGGTTTCAGCCTTCAATATGAATTGAGCTATACCAACGTATTAACCATGTTGGAATTGGGTGGAATTGCACCCCTGGCGGAGGCCCGAAAACGTGAGCAACCGTTGGTTATTGGTGGCGGACCAAATGCATTCAACCCTGAGCCAGCAGCAGTTTTTTTCGATGCCTTCGTATTGGGTGACGGGGAGGAAGTAGTCCTAGAGATTGCTGAGGTTGTTGACCAGTGGAAAACCCAGGGAAGTGCTCGACTGGACGTCCTCAAAGCCCTCTCTGAACTGGAGGGTGTGTATGTGCCCTCATTCTTTCAACCGCGCTACGACAACCAGGATCGCCTAGTTGAAATCAGGCCTCGTTTTCCTGAGAAATCCAGGGCGAGAAAACGCATCCTCCCAACTCTGGATTCGAACCGGTCGCCGAGCCGCCCGTTGGTTCCCTGTACCCGCATCATTCACGACAGGCTGAGCCTGGAAGCAGCGCGTGGCTGTACGCGTGGCTGTCGTTTCTGTCAGGCCGGCTTTATTTATCGGCCACTTAGAGAACGATCGCCGAGGGAGATTCTGAAGCTGGCCGAGGCGGGGTTGGACAGCACCGGCCATGACGAATTGTCTCTGCTGGCTCTCAGTGTTGGTGATTATGGCAATATTCAGAGGTTGCTTCAGACCTTGATGCAGTACCACCGCAATAGGCAGGTAGCCATCTCTTTGCCGAGTCTTCGGGTGGGAACGCTGGACGAGGAGATGATCGAAGCGATCAAGCAGGTGCGCAAAACCGGATTTACCCTGGCCCCAGAGGCGGGAAGCGAGAGACTGCGGTGCGTGATCAACAAAGGAATCAGCGAAAGCGACCTGTTGGATACGGTGAGAGAGGTCTATTCTGCAGGCTGGCGCCTCATCAAGCTCTACTTTATGATGGGTTTGCCCACCGAAAGGGCTGAAGACCTTGAGGCTTTGGTGGCACTTACCATGAAAGTCTGGCGGGAGGCGGCCACACACAAACCACCTCGTCGGCTGCATGTTAGTGTCTCCACCTTTGTCCCAAAACCTCATACCCCATTTCAATGGGAGGCCCAGCTCTCCTTGGCCGAGATAGAAAAAAATCTTGCCTTTTTCAAAAGGAGTTTGCGAAAGAAAGGACTGCACTTCAAATGGCACAAACCCTGGCAGAGTGTTCTGGAGGGGGTGTTCTCCAGGGGAGACAGGCGATTGGGAGAGGTGCTGCTGAGGGCCCAACAGCTTGGTTGTCGCTTTGACGGCTGGAGTGACCAACTACGGGTTGACCTCTGGCAGCAGGCCTTTGCAGAAGCAGGAATTGACCCCCTTATATACGGCCAGCGATCCCGAGATTTTGGTGAGATTCTCCCTTGGTCTCACTTGGATTGCGGTGTAAGCGAAGACTACCTCTGGAAGGAATATGAGCGAGCCATGGCTGAGGTTGTTACCGCTGATTGCAGGACAGAGGGCTGCAACAAATGTGGAGTGTGTGACCACAAAACGGTAAAACTGCAACTTCACCAGGAAATGACCACAGAAACAGGTGAAAGTAGAGGATCGGCAGATAGCACGGATGGACTCTATCGCTATCATATGGTGTTTGCTAAAATTGACAACGGCCGTTTTCTAAGCCACTTGGAAATGGCCACCGTTTTTCAGCGCGCCATGCGGCGGGCTGGACTGCCACTGGCGTACAGCCAAGGATACCACCCCACCCCTCGCATTTCTTTTGGAGATGCGCTACCCCTCGGCCTTGAGAGCAGGGTTGAGGAGATGGAGGTGGTACTACGCCAGCCTTTAACGACCTCAGAGATATGCAGTCGATTGAATGCTGAACTCCCACCTGGCTTGGAGGTGCTGGAGGCAGAGGAGAAACACAAGAGCACTCGACAAACAGCCTCAACAGTGATTAGATACGAGGCTATCTTGCCAGGAGAGAGTTGGCCAGCGGAAGGGTTTCGCCGCTTCCACAGTCATTCACTGGCTCCACTGAGGCAGAGGTCCAAAAGGGGTGAAACTATTATCTCGCTGGAAGACCGGCTGCTCAGTCTGGAATCCTTAGATCCCCACAGGATTCGGCTCACTCTTACTCAGGATGCAAACGGAAACATCCGGATTCGAGATCTTTTGACCCACATATTCGACTTGCCCGAACAGAAGATTTTGGACGCTCGTATTATCAAAGTATCTTCAGAACTCACGGAAGGATGACATCGTGTCCACTGATCTGATCATCAATGTTACCCATTATGAAACACGGGTGGCACTAATGGAAAATGGAACAGTGTCCGAGCTTTTCATTGAACGCTCCGGCGAACGAAGTATTGCCGGAAACATCTACAAAGGGAGAGTAGTACGAGTGCTTCCTGGCATGCAAGCGGCTTTTGTTGATATCGGTTTACAGAAGGCGGCATTTTTGTATGTAAGCGATGTCTACGACAATCTGTACGAAATAGAAAAAATGATGGCCGGCAGCGAGGAGATTGACGAGGACGGCGAACTGCACCAGGAGCAGGTTGAGGCAACGGGGCCAGGGGAGCTCCACATAGAGGATCGGGTGCAGGAGGGGCAGGAGGGCCTGGTGCAGGTGGCCCGGCACCGCACGCCCCAGTACATCCTGCAGCCGCGCTACATGAGCCACCCCAACGGCGCGGTCATGCTCACCGACATCATCCTGTGCGTCGAGGACCCGGACGCGTATGCGGCCAAGTACGAGCGGTTCGCCGGGCGCAGCGCCGAGCGCCGCGGCCCGCTGCGCGTCATCGCGCTGCCGGAATCCCGCGTCTCGATCGTCGCCGC
>JAUWKY010000027.1 GCA_030613915.1 Syntrophobacterales bacterium | reverse complement strand
AATGGTTGCATTGGGCTGTACACTCTCTTGCAAGATGACCGAAGATAATAAAATAAAGCTCAACAAGGTCATATGTACTCAGTGCAAGGCGACACTGTTGATCAGGCCAGCTGAAAAGAGATGCCCAGTCTGTGGTGAACCACTATCTCAACCTGGTGAGAGAAGCTGACTCTATTGTGCATGATGGCAAGGATCATATAATGGGTATATTTATTCGTGGCAAAGCCTGTCCCAAATGTGGAGGCATTGATCGTCATCGAATAAGACGCAGTTTTTGGATGCGCTTTCTACCCGGAAGCAAATACTATCTTTGTGAGCACTGTGAGGCGAAGTTTTTCTCTGTGCTTGAGCTAGTTTCGATTAACTGGCCATTTGGTGCGGTTGCCTAGCCCATCAGTATCCTTTCCCCTCTCTGTGCCGGCACACCAAAGTGGTACTTTTCGTAACAATCTCGGTATTTAATTGCCAATTGTCTCCCGAAAAACTTGAGTTGTATAAGACTGTAAGTTCCCAAAAATAATTGGAAAAAGAGAACCGGCCTGAGATGGCACGATTTTTTCATGGCTCTAGGATGAGGTGGGGCTTCCTTCTCGTTGTCTCTTCTCTAGGGATGTCAGGTCCCCAACGAGGTTGGCCTTACCTGGCCCCCACTGGTCTCCCACGGGACGATCAGTGGGGGTTTCTCTTCTTATTTGATCTGCATTGACACGCCCACATAGTGTCATCCTGAATTGATTGTGTCACATCACAAACCACATCAATCCGCACAACTATCTCGACTGGATGGATCTACAAAACACTTATTCAAATCAGTGGGGTTCAAGGTTTAAGCTGTGGTCTTGGTGGTATTGACAAGTAGTATGGGGCGGCTTATTCTATTTGGTCAACAGTGCTTTGTCGCTGGATTGGATGCCACAGGCTGACCACAACGGGGGACAATTTCTACCATCAACCTTGAGTGACGTACGATTCATCTTATCTCAGTTTGTACGGGATAGTAGCTTCCAAGCGAATTTTAACCAGATCAATCGATGCATACCTAACCCGGATATTTCATGAATTGCTGTCGCGAGACTACGAAGATGGGTGTGCCACCTGGCAACCGTCCCGCGGGATTGGTCCGAGACGTACCTGAACGGTACGTCGCAGGGGCCGACACCCGAGGACGCCAGGCTTCCGGCTCGTAGAGCCTACAGCTCGGAGAGAAGGATGGCCATATCCGTGGTCGCAGCAAGTTATTCATGAAATATCCGGGTTAATCCATTTGACCGAAGGAGACATTATGACTGAGTTAAGCAAAATGGTTGTTCTGCCTGTAGATGGTTCTGAAAATGCACTGAGATCTCTGGACTATCTCCATCTTTTGTACGGTAGCAGGCACAATCTGGAAGTTACTCTCAAGTATGTCCTCCCCAGTCTGCCGCCAATCCTTGCGGATGATCGTTCTATGAAGCGTGAGATCGCCATGAAACTGAAAGCCCTGGAAAACAAGAATATTCGCCTGGCCGATAAGATCCTCTCAAAGGCCAAAGACCTCCTGGTCAAGAAGGGTTTCAAAGAAGATCTGGTGCAGACTGTTTCTCGAAAAAAAGATCGGGGCATTGCCCAGGATATTTGCAATTGGGTGGAAAGCAAGCGAGCAGATG
This sequence comes from Syntrophobacterales bacterium, assembly GCA_030613915.1. GTDB lineage: Bacteria > Desulfobacterota > Syntrophobacteria > BM002 > BM002 > BM002. The sequence continues at coordinate 9,908 of JAUWKY010000027.1, read as the reverse complement.
CTGTGCTCATGACCACCCGCGGCCGAAGTAAACTGGAGGCCTTTTTCATGGGTGAGGTCGCAAGCAAGCTCATCGAATGCTGCCGCGTCTGTCCGGTGTGGATTGTGGAGGGTGCTGTCACCTCAAACCGGGTGCTCATTGCCATAGATAATTCGGAAAACGCCCTCAGGGCTGTTGACCATGCCGGCTTCATGCTTTCCGGAACAGATTGTCCGGTGACACTTTTCCACACCACACAGCATTTGAGAGGATTCGTTCCCTTGGAGGTGCTGGAGGAGGCTCCGGAACTTGAAGAGCTCTGGAAGAGCAAGGCAGGACAAGAAATCGAACCGTATTTGAAAAAGGCCAAAGAGATGCTTCTGGAGGCAGGCGTCAGCGAGTCCCAGATTAGCACCAAAATAATGAGCGGAAGCCGCAGCGCGGCCAACGACATTCTGGAAGAGGCACGGAAAAATGGCTACGGGACCATTGTCATGGGTAGGCGAGGCCTTTCTGGAGTGAGAGAGTTCTTTATGGGCAGCGTCTCCAGCAAAGTCCTACGAAGCAGCACCGGGATGGCCACCTGGATCGTGCTTTAAGGCGTTGAGAGCTCCCACTCGTATAGCGCAACAAGTAGTTTTTTCTAGGGACACAGGTATCGGTATTGTCTGCCCTGTTCCTGACTACATCTCGATGTTCTTTGTTGGAACAAACAAAGCCTTTCTGGTCAAATCCACGCCACTTTATGACCACTCCAATGGTCCACGGCAAATTCTTTTTGAAATTCGCATCATTAAGCTATAGACTGACAAAACAATTTTGCCGTGGTTAATTGACATGCCCGAATCAGCCGTATTGTTACCTCTTATTATTATCTTCTCAGGCGCGCTGCTGTCTGCGTTGTTTGGCCTGCCGTGGCTAAATCGGCGGCTAACTGTGACCCAACTTAGCTGGTTGTTGGCCCTGGCACCGTTATCATCCTTTTGTATCCTGGTATCGTTTCTGGACAACCTGCAAGCCAATCTGATTTTATCCTGGCAAGTAGCATGGCTGCCCTCAATTGGGCTCATAGCGGGGCTCTATTTAGACAGTCTGAGCGGGCTCTTCGGACTTCTAATAACCCTCATTGGCACCCTGGTCATTATCTACGCCGGGCAATATTTCAAGGGTGACCGATCTGCCTGGCGCTTCTTGACCTACATGCTCCTTTTCATGGGGGCTATGCTGGGCCTGGTCATGGCCGGCGATGTACTTACCCTGTTTATCTTTTGGGAAGCAACCAGCATCATCTCGTTCCTGCTGGTGGCCTACAAGTACAACGACGAGACCGCTAGGAGGGGAGCGTTCAAAGCGCTATTCATCACTGGTGGCGGCGGTATAGCCTTGCTCATCGGGCTGCTCTTTGTCAGTCACGTCTGTGGCAGCACCAGTTTTATTACGATTTTGGCCAGCGGGGATCTGCTGCGCAACAGCACATTTTATCCCGTGATCTTGGCATTGGTGGCGCTTGGGGGTTTCACCAAAAGCGCTCAATTTCCTTTCCACATCTGGTTGCCGGATGCCATGAGTGCACCCACACCTGCCAGTGCCTATCTCCATTCGGCCACCATGGTAAAAGGCGGCATCTACCTTATGGCCCGTCTAAACCCCGTCCTGGGACAAACGGAAATCTGGTTCTGGCTACTGACACTTGTGGGTATGGCCACAATGTTAGCTGGCGCCTACCTGGGCTTGAAACAGAATGACCTGAAATCGTTACTGGCTTACTCCACCATTAGCCAGTTGGGCATGCTCATGGTGATGATCGGGCAGGATATTGAGATCGCTTTCAAGGCGCTGGTAATCGGTATCCTGGCCCATGCCCTGTACAAGAGCGCTTTATTTATGGTGGCTGGCATTGTGGATCACCAAACGGGAACAAGGGATTTGCGCCGCCTTGGCGGTTTACGCCGGTCCATGCCTTATACCTTTGGAGTTGGTGCAATCGCCGCGCTGTCAATGGCGGGCTTACCCCCGCTGTTTGGCTTTTTGGCAAAAGAAACTTTGCTAGCAACGGCCTTTCATCCCTCATTACCTAACATGGTGGCTTGGATATTCACCCTGGCAAGTATTGTCACCGGGGCATTGATGTTCACCCTGGCGGTCATGCTGTTGTGGGATACCTTTATGGGAGAGCCGCGGGATCCAACCGTTCGTGGTCACGAGGCTCCCAAGACAATGGTGCTGGCGCCTGCCATCCCGGCCATCATGTCCCTGATCCTTGCTCAGCTGCCTGGGCCGAAAGACGAAGCCGCACTGCTGGCCAATGCGGCTCGGGCTGCTCACGGCTTCAAAGTTAAGGTTTCCTTGGCCCTGTGGACCGGCCTCAACGTGCCGTTGCTTCTGTCTGCCCTAGCCATAAGTTCTGGAGTAGCCCTGTTCATCTACCGAGAACAAGTACGGGAATTTCAAGCTCGTCTTGCCCCAAGACTCACCTTCAACACTCTTTACGATGGAATACTGGCCACCATCGACAGATCTGCCTCTTGGGCCACCCGGCTGCAACAAGGCAAGCTCCGCACTTACCTGGTGATTATTTTAGCCGGTACTGTGATGCTGTTTATCGGTTTCCGTGGCCTGTCACTGGAGCTGGACCTATCAGTAATGAGGTGGCCCTCATTAAGTTTCAGCGGCGAAATGGCAATTCTTCGTATCTTCGCTTTGTTTCTCATTGTCGGGGCTTCCCTGGCCAGTATCGTGGTTGGCAGCGACTTTACTGCCATTCTTGCCCTGTGCGCTTCCGGTTTCGGCATTGCAGGGTTGATGGTATTGGAATCAGCCCCTGACGTGGCCCTGGTGCAGATAGTAGTGGATATCTTGGCGATGGTAATTCTGGTGCTCGCCTTAGCGCGACTGCCTCGACTACAACGTCTCAAAGCACAGGATGTAACCTTCAGGCAAAGCCCTGCCGGCCTGGGGCGCGATGCTCTGATTGCAGTGGTCAGTGGAGTGATGGTAATGCTGATCACCCTGTCGGCGCTGCTTTCTCGATCCCGCCAGAGTGTAGTGACACCTTTTTACCAGGCAAATGCCAAAACCATGGTCGGGTCCAAGAGCATTGTGGGAGCTATCATCGCGGACTTCCGCGGTCTGGATACCCTGATTGAAATCGGTGTGTTCAGCTTGGCGGGTCTTGGAATATACACACTGTTGCGTTATGCAGCCCGCAAGTTCGGGGACACTGGCAGCCAACTTGATGAACTGCCTGTCCCCAGTGCACCTCCATTTCCAACACTCGGCATCGGTGGCCAAAAACCGTCATCGTTCATCCGGGTCTTGGCTTACGTGGCGCTGCCGGTGGCAATGGTAATCGGAGTAACTGACATAATGTACGGACACGACCAGCCCGGTGACGGTTTCACCGCCGGGGTAATTATCAGCCTAGCTGTGGGCTTCTGGTATGTTGTTTTTGGCTATGATGAGACCAGGCGTCGGTTGAACTGGCTTAAAGCTTCACCTTTAATCGCCGCGGGTATTTTGCTGGCTATCTTTACGGGTATTATGGCTGCCTTCATTAACGGCAACTTTTTCTCCAACGTTGATTTTGGCCACATGCTGGGGCTGCCCCTTCCTAAAGGGTTCCACCTGAGTACATCATTCCTTTTTGAATTGGCCATTTGCCTTAGCGTGCTTGGGAGCGTAACTCACATGCTGAACACCTTGGGACACCCCGGCGAGAAAGACACAGAGAACACTCGCCGTCTCCAAGAGATCGAGGAACTGGAAAAACAATAATCTTTCTGAAAGGGACTAGTACATGGAACTCCTAACCGCGATTGCCATCGGCATTCTGTTCGCCATAGGTGTCTTCCAACTTCTACGCCGCAATATCATCCGTTCGGCCATTGGCTTGATCATCCTGGCAAATGCAGTGAACCTGTTTTTGTTGAGTACGGGTGCTTACATAGGTGTTGAACCCGCTTATGTCAGCAACACCACAGGTGTCCTCAGTGATGCGCTTCCGCAAGCGTTGATCCTGACCGCTATTGTGATCAGCATGGGCGGCACTGCTTTTGTTCTGTCCATGCTCTACATCATCTCGGCCCGCTACAAGACCAGTGATATGGATGAGATCGATGGTTTGAAGAACTGAGGATCTGCATGCTGTACAAGCATCTCCCCCTACTGCCCATCGTGCTACCTTTGACCGGCGCGGTGATCGCCCTGCTGCTGAGTCGGAGCCGGAGTCTGCAGGCTTTATGGACTCTGGCAACCATGCTCACGGCCCTGGCGAGCAGCACCTGGCTCCTGGCTGTGGTGTGGAGAAGCGGGCAACCGGTGGTGTTCCAGTCGGGTGGCTGGGCTGCGCCTTTCGGCATTTCGCTGGTAGGGGATCTGCTGGCGGCCGTTTTTGTGGTGATGAGTCAGCTTGTACTGGCCACGGGTGTTTTGTATGCCATCGGCAGCAAGGACTCAGTGGTGCGGTATCCAACCTTTTACCCGCTGTACTTGATGTTGGCTACAAGCCTCTCCGGCGCCATGCTCACCGGTGACCTTTTCAATATGTACGTCTTTGCAGAGTTGCTGGTGATTTCAGGCACCGTTTTGACGGCCGTATCCGACGACAGATACGGCACAGAAGCAGCCTATAAGTATTTTTACATCAGCCTGCTGGCTTCGTTTTTCATGCTTTTGGCCGTTGGCTGTCTGTACGTCTCCTATGGCACTCTGAATATGGCTGATCTGGCCCAACGAATTGCCGTGGACACCGGACGACTACTGCTTCCTGGCATTGGTTTTTTAATGGCCACTTTCATGGTCAAAAGCGCGGTCTTTCCGTTTCATTTCTGGCAACCGGATTTCCATACAGCTGCGCCAACCGCGGTTAGCGCCATGCTTTCCTCGGTGGTGGTCAAGCTTGGCGTCTACGGTTTTCTGCGCATGACAACCCTACTGTTTTTGCCCCAAGCTGAAACGATTCGCTGCCTACTTGTGGTCTTGGGCGTTGTTGGCGTTATCTTCGGTGGGCTGTCTGCTATAGGCACGCACAATGTCAAGCGTATGTTGGCTTATTCCACCCTGGCCCAGGTAGGCTTCATCCTGGTTGGCATTGGCTGGGGCACGCCACTGGCCATTGCTGCTGCGATTGTGTTCGCTTTTAACCACAGTCTGATCAAGGCTGCAATGCTCATGCTGGCCGGGTACGTTGCCAGCCGAGCCCCGGTAAAATCGGCTGGATTTGATGTTGTCACCGGGGTGGGCAGATCTATACCGGTGGCTGGCGTGCTCTTCTTTATTGGAAGTCTGGGTCTTGCCGGCATTCCACCCACAAACGGTTTTATCAGCAAGATGTTCCTGTTTAGCAGTGGTATTGATGCGGCCGAACTTGGTTCCTTGGCGTTTATCGGCATGGGTAGCATTTTGACTTTGGTCTACACCATGCGCGCCTTTCAGCGCATCTGGTGGCAAGAACCGTCCGGGGGAGCCAAAGCTAAACCAGGGGGCGATCACTTGCTCGCGCCGGCCATCCTCATCGTTCTTGTGCTGCTGCTTGGTTTGTGGGCCGAACCGCTGGTTCAGGTGGCCAAGGATACAAGTGTCTGGCTAGGTAACCCCGCCGATTACATTCAGGCCGTGTTGGGAGGATAGAGATGTATAATCTGCTATTAATAGTACCGCTCCTGCTCGTCTATCTGGAGCTCTCATCCAACTTTGAACTTAGCAACGTGGTTGTGGGGTTATTGATTGTCTCAGGGATCCTCCTACTCATCCGTCCTCGGCGCCGTCCGATGGCTTGGCATCGTCTACCATCCGCCATTGTGGCTCTGATCAAATATGTGGTCATCCTAGCCTACGATTTGATTATGAGTGGTATCCAGGTAGCACGCATTGTCCTAGACCCTGCCTTGCCTATTCAACAGGGTATCGTGGCAATCCCGTCTGAGTGTGAGTCGGAACTCGGCTCGGCACTGAGCGCCCATGCCATTACCTTGACACCCGGAGAGTTGGTGATCGAGATGGATGAACAAGGTGTGATGTATACCCATTGCCTTGACGCCACCAAATCAGAGCAATATGTGGCAGAGGCACAGAAAATGCGGAGGGATCTGTTGGAGAAAATATTTTCTTGATGGGGTAAATTACCCATTGAGTCTGGCAAAATCGCAACTTAAAAGGTCTAGCTGATGAAAACCCTTGAAATCATATTTACGGACATACTCTACGTCTCGCTTCTTATTCATATTGTACTGATGTCCGTCGCTTTCTACCGCGTGTGGCGGGGCGAGAATGTTATCGACCGTCTGTTGGGATTGGATCTGCTTAGCACCTTGACTTTGGCAGTTCTGGTACTTCTTTCACTCATAAACCAGCGGATCATCTACCTAGACATAGCCTTGGGACTTGCAGCTCTGGGCTTCGTAGGCATGATTGCTCTGGCCAAGTATGTGGCGGACGAGCAAATGTTCTAGCCAGTGTGCATCCGAAAACTCTGGATGAACGCTAGATCACGAGAGGGATATGAACCTTTTCTTGCAGGTAATAGCCATTCTAGCCGTTGTCGTTGGCACCCTCTTTTCGGTAGTGGGTGTGGTGGGCTTTATCCGCTTGCCGGATGTGTACACACGGCTACACGCCACCGGCAAGGTGGGCGTCTTTGGCGTCGTCTTCCTCTTGGTTGCCGCCGCATTCGGGGAGCCACTAGGTTGGGGGCGTGGCTTGTTCTTAATCTTGCTCCTGGTGATTACCGGCCCGGCTACTGCACATGCAATCGGTTCCGCCGCAAATAGGATCGGTTTGCCCAGAAAAGGGGCGGAGCGGGATGATCTAGTCTATACCTCCAAGAGCAAGTCCTGAGCTCCCATCCGTCGCCTTCACCCAGATAGAACCCCATCGCCTTACTCACCGTAGGTCATCTTCTTGATACGAGGTGGTCTGACGTCTGGTACTACCACTATAAACACATCGCCGTATTCGGTTGGCGGGCTACCGGTGCCATCCAGCAATTTGTACATCTCCTCCACGTTTCTTATATTTCCAACCCACACCACCACGCCCCCGGCGTGTTTGGTCAGGAATTCATCCAGAAGCTCCCTGGACAGCTTCTTATAGTCGTACAAACGGCCTTGGGATACAAGGTTTAGTTTCAAGCCAAGATGGTCTGCCAACGGTTGAGCCGTGGCCCTGTTACGCCGCAGATTCGTACAGTAAATTGCGCTCACTCCCATGTCGCCGATCACTGCCGGCAAATTCTGAGCTCGCTTTCTACCTTGCCATGTCAGTGGATCGTCTGCCTCAGCACTGTAAATATCCCTGCCCGCATGCCGAAGGAGGATGATTGTCGTCTTGGTCCCCGGCGGTGACTGGTATGTTGGGCTCTTTTCATCTTCTGGGGTCGTGGCGCAGCCAACAAGCAGGGCAAGAACCAAGCATATTGCCGCGACACCAGAAATTGTTCGAAAACCTTTGATTGGCTCCATCGGTCTGATCTCCTCGCCTGTTATAATCGTGGCTCCAACCTAGCACAAAAAAGTGAGATTGGTCAAAATGGATCAACTATTTAGAAAACGTGTTGGATTGTCTCGAACTGTACAGATGGGGGAAGCGAGAAGGTTTACTTCATGGATGAAAAAATCTTGTTAATCTTTTCTTTGATGACACGCTCAGCGATGGTTGACAATCGTTCCTCCACCAGCCGGGCTACCAGCGCTTCAATCTTCTCGGTTAGCAAATCAGCCAACTCCTCTTCAGAACCGCTTGTAGTGGCCGCCTCACCCGCATTTTTGCCTGCCCCTTCATCCTGTAATTGCACGTCGCCAAGGAGATCTTCTGCAATCTGTTCCTCAGCGACAACCGGTTCGGCAGCGGTAGCGGTCTCTTCTTCGGACTGAAAGTCCATTTCCAGTTCTTCAAAGAGATCTTTGGAGAACTCCTGCTCCTCGGCATTCGGTTCTGCAGCGGCAGTCCCATCTCCCGCGGACTTAAAATCTTTTTCCAAATCGTCAAAGAGATCCTCGGACAGCTGATCTTCTAAGACAGGAGACTTCTTAGGTTCTTTTTTTTGCTCTGGCACCGCCTTTTTGTCAAGGAGTTTTGATGCATCCACTTCACGGGTGGCGAGGAGTTCGTCTAGCGCCTTGGCAATGTCTTCATCCACCTCCTCCTTGCTCGTCTCTGCCGCAGGTGGACTTCCGGCGTCCGTCGACGCCTCCTTGGCCAACATGGCTTCAACTTCACCCTCAGCGTCACTCATGGCATCCAGTGCAGCTTGTGCCTGATTATCCGCAGGCTCGTCTTCAGGTGGGGGCCCATCCGACTCTCCGAACAAATCCATGTCCAGTTCCAGGCTGTCCATCCCCATTGCCCCGTCATTGAGGCTAATTGTCGACACCTCTCCGTCAGGGGTTTGATCATCCAAGATAGGCCCGGGCACTTCCACAACGTCAGCCAGGTTAGCGACCTCGGTATCAATGGTATCGAGGAGAAAATCAAGTTTTTTAGTAGCTTCCTTTTTAGGACTACTGTTCTTAAGTTCACTGTTTGAGGAACTTCTGCTCATATTCGTCGTTCCAGAGCCAAGATCAAGAACATTCGATGCGCTAGCCCGCGACCATCAGCCGCGGGCACTCTCAAAAAGCCTGGCCCATGAACGGCAGTAAAAAGTATCCGATGGCCCGACTTTTCTGACCAATACCCATTAAGCAAAAGCAGTGCCAAACATACGGCGGCTCGATCATAGTTAATGGTTTTCAGGCAGTTACGTCCATCCACGAGAAGCCTTGCCTTTACCCCTACCGTGGTGTCAGTGTTGCTTATGGTCAAGAACCTCCATGTCCGATTAATCTGGCTGTGAGCAGCGATACTTTTACTCTATTGCGAGATAGGACAACGAAAAAAGGCAACGCCGTTTCAGACGCTGCCTTTTCCTTAGCTTCCTAGGAGACCCTTATCTATTTTTGCGGTTCCGCCAGCTCGTCCTTTCGCACCTAACCCGGATATTTCATGAATTGCTTGCCTCGACCATTCACTTGCCAGCTCTCTCCCTGGCCAACTCTTCCGGACCCATGGTCCAGAAAGGAGTTCCATCCTTTGTTAATCGCACTTTGTATTCATAATAATCGCCCTTTTTCACCTTGGACGCCATAAATACTTCCTTGCCGTCAATCTCCGCCCATACGCCCTTTACTTTCACCTTGTCACCTTTCCTGAGTGAGATCCTGTTGGGGTTAACAAACGGGCTGGGGCCGAGGTGAACGGTGACAGTTTCATCGCTGTCTCCATCTCGGACGAGCAGTGCTATCCCGGGGGACATGCCTTTGAGGGGGATGATTCTCTTGAAACCCACTACGTTACCCTTAAAGCTGTCCCACTCATCAAGGTCATAAAGCTTGTTGTAGGCGCTGTCCTTTTCCCAACCCACTATGCCGCCCGTTTCTCCAGCAAAACCAGCGCTCAAACCAAAAATATACATTCCTAAGACAAACGCAATACCAATTAGTGCATTCTTACTGTAGCCCTTCATGGCAACCTCCCTCCCCGCCGCCACATTCCATGTGTGAGTGGGATAGTATCGACAGTTCCTTCCTCTACTCAATTTCAACGAACTCTTGTCTACCCAACAGGATTGGCAAGATAGTAGTCTATCATTTTTTGCCCCGCTCGTCAGCATTTGATCATCAGGAGTGTGCCCGTTTTTTCAGGACCAATTGGGCAAAAGCATGGTCAAGGGGAGTAAAAAATCCGGGCCATAAGAATTCGGCTTTGGGCTGCCCCTGAGGGGGCCTCAATGCTCTCTCCCCCTTGCGGCAGTCTGCTGGAGTGGTGGAGTAATGGAGTCTATGAAATCCCAAACTCCAAGCACCAAATTACAAATAAATCTCAAATTCCAATATCAAATGACCAAAACAGGTTTGGAATTTTGAATTTTGGTCATTGTTATTTGTTTGATATTT
>JAUWKY010000195.1 GCA_030613915.1 Syntrophobacterales bacterium | reverse complement strand
GAAAGACTTACCCTTTACAGTGGCATCCTTCTCGAAGTAACCGTTAATCAGCTTGGCCACGGCGTGGGGGTCGAACTTTCCATTCTTGACGTAGTCCCAGCGTAGGTTGAGGATGGGCTCAGGGAATGCGCCGCCGTCTTGGTACAACTCACGGACCTGCTCGAACAGCTCTACCATAATGTCGCCGTCGCGCTTACAGCCGCGGGGCGGCTTGGTGGCCTGGTAACGCCACTGACTCCAGCGGCCGGAGTTTGTAATCGAGCCCTCCTTCTCCACACTGGTAGCGCAAGGCAAGAAAAAGACCTCGGTTTTTACGTCCTCGGGATTCACCCCGGGTCCCCTCCAGAATTCGCCTGTTTCGTTGGCAAAGATGTTGACGTTGACCATCCAGTCCAGCTTGGCCAAAGCCTTACGGACCTTGCCGGCGTTGGAGCCGGAACCAGCCGGGTTCTGGCCCCAGGCAAAAAAGCCCTGGAAGTTCCCTTTGTACATCTCGTCGAAGATGTCCAGCCAGGAGTAATGTTTACCGTCGTCCACCTTAGGCATCAGGGAGTAGCCGAAATCGTTTTCCTTGGTGGCTGCCTCTCCGAACATGGATTTGAGGAAACTCACAGAGTACTTGGGGTAGTTACTCCACCAGTTGGCGCTGAGAGGATCATTGCTCTTGGGAGTCCACTTCTTATTGTAAGCTTCCAACGATACATTGGATGACCTGGGTGTCTTAAGGTAGCCCGGCCAGATGTGAAACAACAGGCAGTGGTCGGTGGAACCCTGCACGTTGGACTCTCCGCGCAAGGCGTTAACCCCACCTCCGGGCCGGCCCATGTTACCCAGAAGGAGCTGGATCATGGCCATCATCCGTATGTTCTGCACTCCCACTGTGTGCTGTGTCCAGCCCATGGCGTACATGACGGTGCCGGTCTTATCCACAGCGCCGCTAGCCGCGTAGGTTTCCCACACCCTCTTGAGATCCTTCACCGAAGTGCCGGTGATGGCCGAAACCTTTTCCGGGGTGTAGCGAGAGTAGTGTTTTTTCATCAGTTGGAAAACGCAACGCTTGTTCTTGAGGGTAAAATCACGCTTGGGCACGCCCTTTTTGTCTTTTACAAAGGCCCAGTTGGATTTGTCGTACTTCCTTTTCTTGGAGTCGTAGCCCGAAAACAGGCCGTTTTTAAATTTATACTTGCGACCTACTATCAAGCTGGCGTTGGTGTAGTGGGCCGCGTATTCCTTATGGTACTTTTTGTTGGTGATGATATAGTTCATCATCCCGCCCAAAAAGGCGATGTCCGTACCCGACCGCATGGGAGCGTATATGTCGGCTTTTGCGGATGTGCGGGTAAAGCGCGGGTCTACGCTGATGAGGGTGGCCCCGTTTTCCATGGCCTTGGTGACCCACTTCATGGAAATAGGATGGTTTTCCGCCGCATTGGATCCCATGATCAGAATGCAGTCGGAGTTGCGAATGTCGATCCAATGGTTGGTCATCGCGCCGCGTCCGAACGACTCTGCCAGAGCCGCAACAGTGGCGCTGTGTCAGATACGGGCCTGGTGTTCAATGTAGACCAGACCCAGGGCGCGCATCATGGCCTGGAGAACCCAGCATTCCTCGTTGTCCAGAGCCGCCGAGCCCACGTGGGCTATGCCTGTGGTGCGATTGACCACCTGGCCCTTAGCGTTTTTCTCGGTGAAAGTGGCGTCACGGGTTTCCTTTATCCTTGCAGCAATTTTCTCAATGGCCCAGTCCCATTCAACCTCCTCCCACTCGTCGCTTCCAGGTGCCCGATAAAGCACGTCCTTCATGCGCTCCCTGTTGGTCGACACCTGATAAAGGGCCGCCCCCTTAGAGCATAACGTTCCTTCATTGATGGGATGGTCAGGGTCGCCCTCGGTGTTAAGGAGCCTCCCGGATTTCTTGGTGTGCACAATGACACCGCATCCCACCGCGCAGTAAGGGCAGATGGTGATGGTCTCTTTGGCTTTGAGGATCTTCAAGCCAGCGGCGTAAGTTTCCACTGGCCTCAAGTCAAAGCCCAGGGATAGGGCGGCTGCGGCCACCCCCGCAGACCCTGACCACTTGAGAAACTGCCGTCGTGTCATAAACATGATTACCCTCCTTTCCCCAGTATCAACAATGGACGCTTACCCAGGAACCAGACAGCGAAGCCAAGAATTTCAAACCATGGATTATCGACGGTTCTGCGGCCCGGGATATGACGTTGCGCTGTCTGAGGCTCTGGGTGGACAAATTAAACACCGACCTAACTTCTTAATATGATTTAGTATGCCTCCGGTCTCCACGGTTTACAGGCCATTGGCAAACGATCTTTTGCTCTCGGTCAATATTTCTCGCCAATGGCTGCTAAGCTTATTTGTGGCAGGCGCCGCACATTAGGGGCCCGCTACGGCGACCCCATCTCAAATAGTTCTCGTGACAACCTATGCATTTCTTGTGAAAAGCCATCAACAAGGGCACCGGAATATCCTTGTCAAGTTTCCTTCTGTGGCAACTTGAGCATTTGCTGCCTTTGCCTTCATTCCTGTTGGAGAACACATAAAAGTCATGGTGGCAGACCCGGCAGCGTACGATGTTCTCGTGCAAAAGATGGTCAAAACTTACTGGAGGCAGGTAGCGTTTACCGAACTCCCTGCTTTTCAGATCCATGACCCCTTCCTTGATCTTTCCCTCTTGGGACCATGCCAGGGATGAGGCCAGGGCGATCACAAAAAGCAAAGCTAAAATGAGATGCAGACGCTTCATGGGTCTTTCCCATACACTGGACGGCTTCGTAAAAAGTCCATCTGTCCGCCTAAGACGGATTTATTGTGCCGTCCATTTCATGACTTTTTACGAGATCATCACACTTGTTTAAGTAGGTTGTTTGTCTCGACCGGCCCTTATCCGTGGTCCTTGTGGAGTAGGAGCTTAGCGGAGATGAGGAAATGAACTGTAGAGCGCAAGACCCAGCCAATGTGATGGTAAAATAGAGCGTCTTTTTAACGGCTAAGGGCAAATAATAAGGCGGCATTCACGATGAGGTAGCCAATTAGTACGGTTAAGCTTATTCGTAATGCCGGACCGATCCTTCAAGAATAGATTTTGAAATCTGAATTCCAAAGCTTGCTACTACATTGTGGTATACCACTTTGTAGCATAGTCAAAATGTTTACGCAAGGATTTTCAGCTTGGCCTCTAGCCAGCTCAACGGTTACAGAATTCGCGGTAAGGTTTTGAGAATATGAAGATTGTGCTTGAGAGAGAGGAAGAGTAGAAGGGCTGCCGGGTAGAGTCCACCTAAACCGTTTCGGCTGCCAAATGTTCAGCCAATATGGTCTCCAGCTCGTCAGTGAATGCACCGTAAAAGTGATCGGCGCCCTGAATTACTTCCAACCTCGCTTTGGGATCCCAGTTCGGCAGCATGGTTGCGATGAGTTCTGGCGGAGCAATCTCGTCGCGGCTCCCGGCAATGACCAGCCGTAGTGGGGGGAGTGGTTGTGCTGAACCAAAGTCGAGAAATGCCACCGGGGGTGAAACCATAACCATCTGGCGAATGATATCTCCATCCGGCCTGGTGAGGGCATTCACCCAGGCGCCAAAGGAGTAGCCGGCCAAATCTATCACCTGTTTACCTCGCTCCCAAAGGCAATTAAGGGCAGCTCTGACATCCTCTTGCTCTCCCGTGCCGTCGCCATATTCTCCATGGCTACTGCCGACCCCGCGAAAATTGAAGCGTAATGTGGAATATCCCGCCTGCTGATATACTCTGACAAGCGACTCAACTACATTATTATACATGCTGCCACCGTAAAGTGGATGTGGATGGCTAATAACCACCCCCTTGTCTCCCGGCAGAGTCTGGAGTAGCCCCTCGATCTTAATGGCACCGGCCATAAAGAAAATCAGTTCTTCGTCCATAGTTTCAGTTCCTACTCGTACTTATTAAAAAGGTTCATCATTTGCTTCTTGAATTCGTCCGGCAGAGCTGTAAGTCTGTCTTCGCTCAGTATGACAAATTCACCTTCCCCTTTCGCCAGAATGTTTCCTTCGGAGTCGAGCAATATAGCTTCAGCCTGGCACGACCGCGAGGTGCCGCCTGAGGTTATTGCTCCTTTCACAGTGACTGGTACTTCCACAGGCACTGGTCTCAGATATCTCACCTGGATTTGTCTGGTCACTGAAAAGGCTTTCTTGAAGTAGATAACGGTCCAGGACATAACTTCATCCAGAAGGGTGGATATGATTCCACCATGGGCCATATTTTGCCAGCCAACATGGTTTTTGTTCAGAACAACATCTGAGCAGATGGAATTGCCCTGGCGGTAAAAGTCCAATTTGAGGCCAATGGGATTATTGGTGCCACAGGCGAAACAGTCATGACCTTCGAGAATGGGGATGGGGGTTTTGTCTTTGTCCATGGTGTGCCTTTCTTTGTGGGATCTCGACGCGACTATGATGCCTATTTCTTGTACCCCATGGGGCACATTTGCGCAAGATAATCAGCCAGCCAACCCTTGCTTAAGCGCTGTCAAAAGACTAATCTAACCACCATGAGCATCTCATTACCAGACAATGTTAAAGATTTGCCCGATCTCCGAGGTCAGGTAGGTATTTTCCGAAACCGCGAACACGCGGGAGAGATTCTTGCCGGCATGCTTGAAGTTTACTCCGATAGTGACGCCATAGTTATGGCCGTACCGGCGGGTGGAGTCCCAGTCGCAAAGGTGCTTGCAGAGCAGCTCGATCTTCCCATGGACATTGCGGTAGTAAGCAAGATCACTTTGCCGTGGAATACGGAGGTGGGCTACGGAGCCGTGGCCTTCGATGGAACCGTGCGACTCAACAACGATCTTGTGGCGCGGCTTGGACTTACCGAAGAAGAGATTCAGCAAGGAATCAGTAAAACCTCGGCCAAGGTTGCACACCGCGTGAAGAATCTCCGCGGTGAGCAAGCCTTGCCAGACCTCTCTACATCTCAAATCATACTGGTAGATGATGGCCTTGCCTCGGGGTTTACCATGCATGTGGCAGTTGAAG
>JAUWKY010000095.1 GCA_030613915.1 Syntrophobacterales bacterium | reverse complement strand
AACGGGCCAGGCTGGCTGAAACTGAACCCCCGTTCGGCAACATCCACTTGGAAAGAGGAGAGCCCAAGATCCAGAAGACTCCCGTCCACTGCCTGCACATGAAGCCGCGCCAGGACTGGGCCACTTCGAGCGAAGTTCTCCCTAACCAGGACGAGCCGCTCGTCGTAAGGTTGCAGGTTGGACTGCGCCTTAGCCAAGGCGTCTGCGTCCCAATCGATGCCGATTAAGCGGCCGTCAGGCGCCGTTTTTTCCAGGATGGCCCGAGCGTGACCACCACCACCCACCGTGCCATCCACAAAGCATTTTCCGGCAGCGCAGCGCAGGTGCTCAATCACTTCATCAAGGAGAACCGGCCTGTGTTCCTGCTGCTGCACCGCGCTCACCGCCGGGTAAATGGAAGCCCAATTCTAACCCCTCATCAGATAGCGCGATGCGGGGGTGATTGACAGATTGATTCCCAAACCCCAGTAGGGTTTCTTATCGGCTCAAACCGATTGGACAGAGTTGGAGAAACGGAGACGCGGCGACGCGGCAAAAAAAACGGTCTGCTGCGCTGTTCATATTCTTGATCCGTGAAGCCCCTGTTGTCTTCACCCACCATACTTCTTTGTGTAAGTGTTAAAGTCACGCCGCGCCGCCGCGTCTCCGTTTCTCTTATATGTGGAGGGCTAGAACCCTATATTGCGATTTATCAAATGCCGAGTTCTGCTAGAGTTGTGGTAATCTCGGCAAAATCATCACGGGCTCTGTTAATTTCCTCATCCCACAGTGGCTTGCTCCAGACTTCGAAGCTCTTGAGCATACCTGCCAGCACCACATTACGCTCTAACGAGGCGTGCTCACGCAAAGTCTGAGGGATCAGAATTCTTCCCTGCTTGTCGAAATTACATTCAGTGGCGCCAGAAATGAAAAAGCGCTGAAACGCCTTCACATCCTGACGAACCAGGGAGAGTTCTCCTAGTTTTTGTTCGATAATTTCCCACTCTGATAAGGGATAAGCAATCAGACAGCGGTCAAGGTTGGTGATTATACAGCGGTCTTCATAGCGGGTTGTGAGGACCTCGCGAAACCTTGCGGGAATGCGTATACGCCCCTTGACATCCAGGGTATGTACGGAACGACCCCTGAACATGTAGACTCCATAGCAGGATTGGATTGACACTTATGACCACTTTTACCCACTTATTGACACCTTTTATACAGTTAGCCCCACAAAATGTCAACTTAAAAAACAAAATCAAAGGATTATACCGACTCTCAGATCTGGGTCCTGGGTCAAGCAGATATCAATATATAGAATAATTAGCTATTAGACAACTGCATTATGTGGTTTGAAGGGAATCGTGCAATGATAATTTCTTAACGCCTTTTTTGGTGGCGCAAAACCGCTGCGTTGTGTTCCACCAAATTGGTTGAGAAATGATGGGTCCCGTCTTTTTTGGCCACAAAGTACAGATAGGGTGTGGAGGTGGGGTTGAGCACTGCTTGGATAGATGCCGCTCCAGGATTGCAGATGGGGCCGATGGGCAAGCCTCGCCGGGTGTAGGTGTTATAGGGAGTGTCTTTCTGAAGGTGGGCTCTGGTGAGGTTGCCATCGAAGTTCCTTAGTCCGTAAATTACAGTTGGGTCACTCTGAAGCCGGATCCGTCTTCTGAGGCGATTTAAGAACACACCGGCAATCAGTGGACGTTCCTCGGCTGCCGCGGTTTCCTTTTCCACCACCGAAGCAAGGATGACCACTTGGTGGCGAGTAAAACCAAGTTTGCGAGCTTGCTCCTCCTGGACTGGGCCAAAGTGCTGGTTGAACATGGTCACGAAGGAGCGCAACACGGTCTTGACCGGTAGTCCCCTTGCAAACCGGTAAGTATCAGGGAAAAGGTAGCCTTCCAGACTCGTGGCCGGTATATCCAGGCTACGGACGAAAGGTGGGTTGGCGGCGGCGGCGATGAAGCGCTCAGCAATGACCAACTTACTGGCCTCGAGCAGCTCTGCCATCTGCTTAAGGGTGTAACCTTCGGGAAAGGTGATCTGGTGAAGTCGAACCTCACCGCGGATAATCTTGTTGAGAAGCTCTCCCGGGCGAAGGCCGGTTGAGAGTTGATACTCGCCAGCCTTGATCTGACGGGCTGCCCCCTTGAACCTAACCAGCCAGCGAAATTTTCCGGCGCTGCGCACCAGACCCTGCTCGTGCAGCAACTCACTCAAGGCTGGGACCGACATTCCCACCGGGACCTCCATCACCACTTCCGCCGGCTCCGAGCTGGCCGGAGTTCTGATAAAATGGAGCATATCCCCAACCAGCCACGCCGAAGCGAGGACGAGAACCAGGAGCAGAGACCACAAGGGGCGCAACCGTCTCATTTTGGGTTTGGTCGAAGCTTCTTCCACCATTTGCCTCTTTCTGGGTCACAAGCCACCAACTTATTAAAGCCCTTCTACCAACTGCGGCAGGATCTCGCCCGCTTTCCCCTGAAGTGAAAGGTCGAGTTTGTGGGAGTAGGGTGTGGGTTCTAGATTGATCTCCACCACCCGCGCACCCTGTTCCTTGGCAACAATGGCCAGAGAGGCAGCCGGTTGCACCAGAGCTGAGGTGCCTATTACCAGCATGGTATCACAGGAGCGAATTGTGGCGACGGCTTTATCCAGAATGGTTGGGTCAAGCTGTTCGCCAAACCACACCACGTGGGGACGCAGAAGCCCTCCGCACTCTTTGCACACGGGTAGCTCGGGCAGAGGAACTTCCTCATTGCGACTTACCACCTGGCACCGAGTGCAACGAACCATCCAGATGTTGCCATGCAACTCGACAAGGTTTTTGCTGCCCGCCCGGTGGTGCAGGTCATCAATATTTTGGGTAATAAGGGCGAACTGAGGAATCTTCTCCTCCAGACGTATCAGGGCTTTGTGGGCAAGGTTTGGCTGCAGGGGAGCAAGCAGCTCCCGGCGCCAATTATAGAAGTTCCACACCAACTTCGGGTCACGGGCAAAGGCTTCGGGAGTAGCCAGATCGGTGGCCCTGAAACCCTGCCAGAGCCCGTCCTTGCCTCTAAAAGTGGGCACTCCGCTCTCGGCGGAGATGCCGGCACCGGTAAGTGCAGCGACTCGCTTACTTTCAGCCAGCCAGAGGCCGGCTTGTTGAAGATCCGCTGCAATGGCGGCCATCAAATACCTCCTTCAGTTACGCGTTTGCTTATAAGTTGGTAGATGTTTAGACCTGCCGCTTCAAAGCCCTTGAGACCGTAGACCATATTGGCCTCTATCACCAGATATCTGTCTTCGCAGATGCAAATATCAAGCCCCACTTCGTCAAACTTACAGAGGCGGGCCACCCGTTCAGCAAAGCGAAGGGTATCATCAGGGATATCCTCCAATGATATCCTCCCCCCGAGTGAGACATTGCTGCGAAATTCCCCAGGCCGGGCAATACGCCAGTAAGCGTGCACCACTTTTGCCCCCACTAAGACGACGCGCAGGTCGCGGTCAATGGCAAGGTATTCCTGAATATAGGCCGGCGCGTATTTTTGCAGGTAATCCTGCAGATCTTCACGGCTGCGAATGAGGAAAACTCCTCTGCCCTTTGAGGAACCCCGGGGGATTTTGGCGATAAAAGGAAAGGAGAAATCCGCAAGGATCTGTGGCGCACGGGGGTTGTCCCTGTAGATCCGGGTGCGAGGGTGAGGGATACCAAGCAGAGTAAAGAGCTCGGTTTGTTTGATCTTGTCTCCCATGTAACGGTAGTAATTCGCTGGGAAAACCCTCTTGCCCAGCGCGAGAAAAATGTCTTCATAGAGGGTACTTGGATAATAAATGGTGTCGGCGTTTCGCAGCAGGTCGAGTTCAATCTCGCTGTAATCCTCGAAGTTGGGACGCAACCCCAGGGTCTGCACGAGAGGACTGTGTCGAAGTCTTTTCCCCAGGGCGACCCTTTTTCCCTTCATCAGATCCTCGTCCAAGGAAGTCCCCTTCAGCAACAAATCCGAATATCGAATATCGAAATCCGAAACAAATCCGAATCATCAAAATTGAAATGACCAAAACCGTAAAAGCTCGATATAGTCCCATAGTTTTTGTTTTGAACATTGAGACATTGGAATTTTGAATTTGTTTCGTGCTTCGTGCTTCGGATTTCGGATTTATCTCCCGATCTATAAATGTGAGCTTCAGCTTTATTGAAAGCTAACGAATAGGATCTCAGCCTTTCAAGATTTGTTCGAGTGGTTGATAACTGTAACCCAGGTCCCGTGCTACGGTCTCATGGGTAACATGGCTGCGATAAATGTTAATCCCTTTTGCAAGGGTAGGGTCAGATGCAACAGCTGTCTCAAGGCCCTGGTTGGCTATCTTGAGAGCATAGCTGATGGTAACGTTGGTCAGGGCAAAGGTGGCGGTTCTTGGCACAGCCCCGGGCATATTGGCCACACAGTAGTGAATGACGTTATCAACTGTGAACACGGGCTGATCATGGGTGGTTGGCTGGCACGTTTCGCAGCACCCTCCCTGGTCTACAGCAACGTCCACAATCACTGTGCCAGGCTTCATTTGGGCAATCATTTCACCGCTGACAAGGCTTGGGGCTCGTCCGCCCGGGACCAGAACTGCGCCGATAACCAGGTGAGATTCACGCACAGAACGCTCGATGGTATCGGGGTTGGAGATGAGTGTGGTGATAGCCGAGCCGAATATGTCATCAAGGGCCATGAGACGAGCCTGGTCGATATCAAGAATGGTGACCATGGCCCCCATTCCCACTGCGATTTTGGCTGCATTGATCCCGACCACACCACCTCCCAGAATAGTCACCTGGCCTCGGTAGACACCGGGGACGCCTCCCAGGAGCACGCCGCGACCGCCCTGAGTTTTTTCCAGATAATGGGCACCCACTTGGACCGCCATCCTGCCGGCAATCTCGCTCATTGGTGTGAGTAGCGGCAAGGAACCGTCAGGCAACTGTATGGTCTCATAGGCAATGCCAATGATTTCCTTTTCCAGGAGGACGGCTGCCAGTTCAGGCGCAGGAGCTAGATGTAAATAGGTATAGACTATCAGGCCTGGTCTCAGGAGGTCATACTCCGGAGGCAAAGGCTCCTTTACTTTCATCACCAACTCGGCCTCTCCATATACCTCAGCAGCTGAGGATACCAGGTGGGCACCGGCTGCCTTAAACTCCCGATCACTGATACCCGCGCCTTCACCTGCGCCTTTTTCAATCAGCACCCGGTGGCCCGAGGCTGCTAAGAGCCGCACGCCAGCCGGAACGATTCCCACACGGTATTCCTCGGTCTTTATCTCCTTAGGAACTCCGATGATCATTAGTGGCCTCCATAAAGTGGGTTAATCCTTGGTTATTTGTGGGAACGGCTTTCCACATGACTAGCGATCCGTTGCTCTGAGAATGACCTTATTAGACAAATGATCCGGGTAATAGGACAGCTTGGATTGGCGCAGTCCGGATTCACCCAGATCCTGTTCACGATTTGTGTAGGTGAAGTCGCTCCAAGCGTTTTGGCAGAATTCCTGATTTATCACCGCGTAGCTACCGGAGAATTCAGGATCGGCCTTCTCGAGGTGAATCAAAGCCGTATCAGGATTAAGAGGTTCTCCCAAACTGAAGGCCACCACCTTCTCGTCCACCACAATAGCAGCTCCCTGGCAATCCAGATGGTGGTAGTGAAGTAAGGCTTCGCGGATGGCCTGTTCTTCATTGAGAAGTGCCGGATTTTCCACACAGCTTCTGAGTCTACACCACTGCTCTTCCAACTCCAGACAGGCCTCTATCCAGTCATCCTTGAGAGTTTGATAGCGGTAAGAATATCTCTTTCGAAATTGCTTGAGGTGATTGCGTTTGCGGTGGTACTTCCGGCCGCTCAGATTGATGAGGGATTCGGTACGGTAGACATAATCGCTATTGGCTCGATCCTCCAAAACTTCAAGGGAGCGCGCGCTAGCGTAGCGCTGGGCCAGAACCTCAGGCACCCGGTGGATTTCTGGCGTATCCGTATAGTTTGCCAGAAAACTCAATAATTGCCCAAAAGCCGAGGATAGGTCATGCGGTCCAACTGGTGGCAAACCGAAAGGGGGGGCTTCGGCCATATGCCCGATGATCAATAGCGTGTCATTGGCAAGGCACCACTGAAAATTGTAATGGTAACGCCACATGAAAAGATTGGTGAAGGTTAGTTCGGAAGTGAGCGGTGGGCTCTGGTGAAAAAAAGCAGTAATCTGGTCCCGGTCTTCTAAGCTCAACGGCTTAAAGTCAGGGTAATGTGGCGTGGCCTGCATGCAGTTCCAGATCGTGTCATCTGTTGAGAGATTAATTCCTTAACCTCTGCTGTTTGCATATTCGAAGTTGAAAAGTTCAGCTTCAGGTAGTGGCAGCAAACGATCAGTGGGCCATCGTGCCGATCGTTAGGAATACTCCCTCCGGAGGCAAGAAGCTGGCCACTGTGACTATGTCATATCAGATGTGGGAGAGTCAACGAAATAACATTTTACTTGACAAGGACACCACTACAGGACTTATATATAGGGTTTAAGAATTCCTGTAAGATTTTTCAATCAATCAACAGGGGGATAAACCCATGCTGAAAAGCCCTTGCTTAGCTTGTGAGATGGGCGGCCAGGATAAGAACAAGTGCTTGCAAAACTGTGATAAGCTCAAGGAGTATCAAGAGTTCATCCTCAAACAGGGGATCTACGCCAAGGTATAGATTTACTGTCGCAACTGAAGAAAAAAAGGCGGCCTCAGAGTCGCCTTTTTTTGTCGGATCTCAGCAGCCATTCTCTTCGACACTCGAGGTTGCAGATCCCACGGTGCACCAAATCCGAAATCATCAATCTCCATTACTCCAGAGATCGAATTTGCTTGCCCTTCCGAATAAAGCTCCATAAGATATGGGAATACTAGGAAAAAGTACCCTAATTGCGTTAAAATTCAATTGAGCTTTATGGCTCAATTGAGGAAATAGCATGTCAGAGCAGGGACGTTGGACATCTTTCATTAACTATCTGAGAGAGCATTTAGTTGTGTCATTGTATGCTTTGTGCTTTTTGTGGTGACCAGACCCCGATCCCGATGAAGGAGGAGGATGCAGCACAGATGAGTGATCAGCGGCAGTTTACACCACTGGAGAAAAAAATCATCCATGAGTTGCAGCAGGATCTGCCTGTAGTCAGACGACCCTTTGCTGCCGTGGCAGAAAGAGTTGGAATCAGCGAAGCTGAGCTCTTGGATAAAGTGCGCGAATTTATTGCCGACGATATTATCCGGCGTTTTGGCGCCACCCTAAGGCACCAACGTACTGGATTTGACGCCAATGCCATGGTGGTGTGGGAGGTAGAGCCTGAGAGGGCCGAGGAGGTGGGAAACATCTTTGCCTCGTTCCGTGAAGTCTCCCACTGTTACCAGCGACCTGCAATGCCTGATTGGCCTTACCGGTTGTTTACCATGATTCACGGATCCTCCTCTGAGGTATGCCGCCAGATCGCTCAAAGGATGTCTGATGCTGCGGGTGTCGAAAAGTTCGATCTACTTTTTACCCAGGAGGAACTGAAGAAAACCACTATGGCCTACTTTGGCGATTCGGAAGAATAATCCGGCAATTAAGAGGTGAAACAGTAAACACAAGCATAGTTTGGTCATTAGGCCTTACGGCCGTCACTTGTAGTCATTAGCCTTCGGCGTCATTTGGGCTGATCGCCCGTCATTAGGCCTTACGGCCGTCATTATATCGTTTACTATAAATGACTATGAATGACAGTGAAGCGTCATGACTTTATTGACGGGCGAACACGATAATGGGAGGAGGATTAGAATGGCTGAAAGCAGCAGTGAGAGATTGTATCGCGAGGCTGAAGAAATAATTCCTGGCGGGGTAAATAGCCCGGTACGCTCCTGCCGGGCGGTGGGTACACATCCCTTGTTTATCACGAGCGGGCAGGGTTCGAAGATTTACGATGTGGACGGCAATGGCTACATCGATTACGTGGGCTCTTGGGGCCCTCTTATCTTGGGG
>JAUWKY010000167.1 GCA_030613915.1 Syntrophobacterales bacterium | reverse complement strand
AGGGATCCCGTTCGCGTCGGTGGCGCTCGATGCGGGCCCGCATCTCATCATCTGTGGCTTCGGCAGTGGCGATGAAGGCTTTGTTATTATAAGAAGCCGCGAGTTCCAGGGCGTGTTTACTCTTGCCGCTTCTGCTACCCCCGGTTACCAAGGTTATCCTTTTCATAGAACACTTCTTAACATCATGACTAAGGTTTCAGTGTTCAGGTTTCAGTTTTGTTGTTTTTCTTCCCTGACACCTGACACCCGACACCTGAAACCTTCATTTCTCCACTCCCACCCGAGCCTTTATGCCTCGATCGAAGTAGTGTTTGACTCCACGCATTTCGGTGACCAGATCGGCGCGCTCAATCAGCAGAGAATGGGCATAGCGGCCAGTGATGAGCAATTCAACTCCCTCAGCCCTCCGGTCAATGAGATCGAGAATTTGGTCAACCGTTATCAGGCCATAATGAACAGCCACATTCGCTTCATCAAGAATCACTAAGCGGTGGCGCCCAGAAGCAACAATCTCAGCGATCTCCAGGTAGGCTTCCTGGGCCAACCTTCGATCTTCCTCTTCTGGCTCTCCCTTTATGAAAACATTTCTTCCGTAAGTCTTGATGGTGAGATGATCTGAGAATTGTGCTAAGGCCTTATGTTCACTGTATTCTCCGGCTTTCAAAAATTGGGCGAAGAAGACCCGCCAACCGGCGCCTAGAGCTCTGATGGCCAGACCGATGGCAGCGGTGGTTTTGCCCTTACCATCACCGGTATAGACTTGGACGTAACCTTTCATTATTTTCTAACCCTAAAAAAGAAAAGACACGGAGAAGTAATGTAGGGTGGGCACCGCCCACCCTACATAAATCCGTGACGCCGCGTCGCATAAAGCTATGCGGCTGGCTGCTGCTTATCAGCTGTTTTCCTCATCTCGCCACGCACTGCGCGCACCGAATGGTTGACATAATTTTCTTCGAATCGGTACACCCCGCCATAGAAAAAATCAACGTAGCAGGCCACGTGGTGACCGCGGGTGGTCGAGCTCCAGAAGCAGCGCTGCGAACCAAATATAGGATCTATATAAAGACGCTTACTGGTCTCTCGAGAGAGGATAAGGGTTGATAATTCTTCGTTGTTAGGGAGGCGCCAGTCATTATGACCGGCAAAACCAGCTTCGTTCAACTGCTGGATATACTTTTCTGCTTCAGGCCAGGTATTCCGCTCCGGGGCTGTGTCTTTCTGCCAGATGAGATTGGTCTCCCTATCAGTCACAGTACCATCGCCAATGTTAATGAATCTCGTCGCCATAAGTTCCTCCGTTAGGTAACCCAAAACCTTGGTGCTCATCCGAAAACCCTCGTTTTCGCATGAGCGCCATTAGCGATCAGCTTTCAGCTCTCAGCAAGATACATTTAAAAACATAAGGTTAAGCTGACCGCTGAGTGCTGACAGCTTCATCCGGGAATCTCTGATTTCCGGCTGTACACTATTAAATAAACTAGTTTGAATTCGAGTCAACCCCTTGGCTTCACTCTATACGGAAGTACTGTAGTTGAAGATCGGTCAGGACCTGCAAATAGTCCTCCGCGTATAAGAGGTCATTGCGGCTCTGAATCTCGCTAAAAATCAGGGGGAGGAAGAAGCGGAGATCCAGGCCCACTTCGTTGAATCCCCGTGAATTAGCCTCGTGAACAACAAGAATGGAGTAATAAATGGTCAACAGGCTAATTCTGGAGTCTCGCCGGTACAGATAAGAATGGCCTCCCAAGGTGTTGAGAAAAAATCCGGCGTAGCGGTAGATGATATCCAAATTGGATGCAGAAGATGGCGGCTTGTCGCAGCTCCGTCCACTCATGAGCCAGTGGTACAGGATACCCATGAGGGGCTCTGCCAGATCTGCTTCGTACTGGAGCACCTCGCGAACAATGCCCATCTTTTCCCTTCTCAGTAACCGAAAGAAATAATAGCTATTTTCAATTATGATAGAGGGGCGGTATGCTTCCGCGCTTATGGTTGGAGGCTTTCGCTCAAGTGTCGCAAGAATGTCAGTAAAAAGGGCCCAGCTGTCACGGTACGTCTTCTGAGAGCGGAAGGTTTCACCGGCATCTAGGTATTGGCTGAAGGCGCGCAGTGATTTTTCCAGTTCCGCACACTTCATAGTTCTTGGCGAAGCTCCTTTTGCCAGAGGAGATGAAGGGCCAAAAACCTGACGTAAACGTTCCGCCGGACGCAACGGCTTTGGTTCCATCCCCTGCTGCATCTCAATGATGATACCTTCGAGTTCTCTGGTTCGCTCCATCCAGGCATGCCTTTCGGCATCGACCTTCTCCTCTGAGATTCTTTCAACCAGCACATCCCACTTCCACACGACCAAGGCCACTATTACCCCGGTGACAAGGACGGTCAGGAGAAGGAAAAATGAAGTACGTTTTGCCATGATTAGCTTTGCCTGCAGATATTCCACCGCCTCCTCGAAAACCAGGGTCCCAGAAGGTGACAGAGTCTACGGTTTTCTTCGGGAGGTATGCAACATTAGGGTAAAGTTTTTTGCTGGTGAAAACTTCCACAACCCATAGGATGCTTACCACTTTTTCTTCCGAAAATCCAGGGAATTTCACGCAGTCAGGTCGGTGATCTGTTGTGCAGATTAGGTATGGTGTATGGAGCAAGGAGGATTGCGGATTGATAAAAAGCTGATAAGTCGGAAGTTTGACATATAACGCGAAAATAATCTCACAGAAACTAAAAATAACCTAGATGAAATCTAGTGCGCTATGTTAAAATAAAAATGACCCCGATAAGCCGCGCGAGGGGACTTGGCTTCGAGAAGGCCAACCTACGAATCCGCTCACGTACGTGGAGTGAGGCCAGTTGAGATCCCAGAACAACTGGAGGGGACACTAGGTGGCGGTGAGTCAAGCAGCGCGATGGTTTGTCGGGGTTATCTTTGGTATTTTACTGGACAAGTTTTTCTAATCCTTCCTTGAGCTGCTTCTGCTTTTGTTGGTTTAGAGGCGGCTTGGCAGGCTGCTTCTTCTTAAGCTTTTTCCCCTGCTTAACACCCAACCTTTTGGCAATTTTATTCAACCAACGCTGATCCAGCCCATATACTGGTTCATCAATGGTGCCGGTCACAGTGAGAGGGAGCTGAACGAAACCATGTTTATCGGCAATCTTGGTTGCTATATCCCGAAGCGGCGGGATTTTGCCAACATACTGAGCTCGGATCTGGAGGGACAGATGCAAGTCAAGCGTTTGGTTTAGTAGGCCCACGGTGCCAGTACCTTCTGCTTGGACTATTGGCCCCACCAGATGCAACCTTTTGAGAGTGGCAATTCCCTGGCTGGTAAACACCCTTGCAGTGACCTGGGAGAAGTGTAGCTGTTGGAGATCCTCCGCTTGGAACAACTCTGCAAACTTGACAAAGAGGGGATGTCCAGAGAAATCCGCCTCATTGATGTTCAAATAAATGCGGGACTCAAGTGCGGGCAGATCGGCGCCACTCCCCTCTGCTCGAGAGATCAGGTTAACATTACCTGACCAGCTCCCCTTCGTTTGTGGCCAAAAAATAGCTATGATCTCGTCCAGGAGTATATTCTCAGTGTAAACGGCCGATTGAAAGGGCGGGCCCAGCGACTCTACATCACCCTTCACACTTCCTCCTAGTGCACCGCCATAAAGTGATGCTGACAGCGGTTCCACTCGAAGCTTGCCGTTTTGGAGGATAAGCTGGAAGTCCACATTACTTACAACCAGTTTATTGTATAAGAACCAATCCAGATGAATCTCTCCCTGGGCATCAAGTGGAATGGGCTTTGGTCCTGACCGGCTAACTTTAGACGGCAGATTGGCTGCGGCTGCGGGACTCGACGCAACTGGCTCCCCCGGTGCTTCTTTACTTTGATCAGTACCGGGGGCGGATTCGGTTTTCACCTCAGGCTTTTCCGGTGTTCCCTCAGATTTCTTCGTCGGTTCGGTTAGAACCGGGGGCGATGCTGACTCAGAGCCGGGTTCTGGCACCACATTTTCAGCTAAAGGCTTATCCTGTGCTGGTGGTTGCCCGGGGTCCGCCTTGGATGTTTCGGTTGGAGATGGTGTTGCGGGTAATAGTGCCAGGAGTTCATCCAGTTTAATTTGATGCGAACTCATAGTGAAGTCGAGGTGAGGCCTTTGCTGCCACTGAGTAAGAATGCCCTGGATCTTGGCTTTCTGACCATTAAGCACGAGATCAAGATTGCCTATTTCAAGGGTCTGCTGAGAGCGAACTGCCTCCAGTCGAAAACCGACTTCAATCTGGAGGGTCTCTGTAAGTTTTTCGTCTTTTTTTATTTTGAGCCCGCTAAGGGCCAGGCTGCCTTTGGTCAGGAAGTGGTCGAAATCCTCTGCTGTCATGGATGCTTCCATCGTCAATTTGCCCTGTTGGATAAGGTCAGAGTGATTGCTGGCAATAAGAGGACTCAGGGTGGCAAGGTCGATCCCTTGGAGGTTTATGTTTACTTTCAGAGTATTCTTGGCCAGGTCATACGTTCCATTGATGGCGAGAGATCTTTCGTCTGCTCCCTGGACTTGCCCCTCTATCTCGAACGGAATGGGGGCACTGGTTGAAAAGTCCGTGAGGCGCGATCTGATGTTGCTTACTTTTAACGTTGCTTGGGGCTGTTGAGAAAGATCCACGAAGCTCAGTTGCCCATCTTGCATAGAAAGCAAGGCAATGAAAAGGGGGACGCCGGCGGGCTCTCTGTTATGCTTTTTCCTGGCAGGTGCAGTCGTTTCCGGTAGGAGATCGGCAATGTTGAGCGCTCCGTCTTTCTGCCGGACAAGGGTGATCTCAGGTCTGGTAAATACGAGGGTGTGGATGACGATCCTACCTTTTAATAGTTCTTTGAATTTCCATCGAAGCTCAAGCTTTTCACCTTTGAGCAATGGAGCATGAGCACCTTCCTTTCGTATCTCCAAGCCCATGACGCGAAAACCGCGAAAACCAACCTTAGCCTCTGCAAAAGTCACGTTGCGGTGAAGATAATGTTCCAAAGGAGGTGTGATCCAGGCGGTGAGGAGTTCGCCGGTAAAGTAGAGCCGGACAAACAAAATAAGTATCAAAACTATTAGAACCAGGACACCCAATATGAGAGCCGGCTTTTTATACTTCTTAGGCAACATTGATTCCCTCTACGTTTGCTTGGTCAAATTGGCGGCAGCCTCTAGACTTTTTTCACACATGTCAAAGTAGATAGAATTTCTATGCAAACCTCATACCCATATTCATCAAGGGGCAAATAAAAGCTGGCCGAAAACACTCATACTAGGCACATGGAGGGGCGAAAAAGGAAAGTGACGGACTAGGTGCGGCGCGTAAGGGTATAATCGGCGATCTCGAGAAAGGATTCTAAGGTAGGTGAGGGTGGGAAAGTTGACAGAGCTGATTTGGCCTCAGCTATATAATTGCTCGCAAGCTGGTCAGTGTAGTCGAGTCCCTTATACTGTTGGATAATTGTTTTGACCTCAGCAAAGGCTTTTTCATAATTACCTTCTGAGGTGATGAGTTCAACCAGACGCTGGCGGTCCGCTTTGTTACTCGACTGCAGGGCGTGAATGAGGGGTAGGGTGATCTTGCCTTCCTGAAGATCCTTCCCCACCGGCTTGCCAAACTCCTCCTCGCTGCCGGCATAGTCCAGGAAGTCGTCTCTGAGCTGGAAAGCGATGCCTAGGTTGAGGCCGAAGCGACGCAGGGCCTCTTCTTGCTCCTCGTCAGCCTCACCAAGGATGGCACCGATCTGGCAGGCTGCCGAAATGAGAATCGCAGTCTTGCGTGTTATGACCTCTATGTAGTCCTCTTCAGAGATCTCTAGATTGTCACTATTGATGAGCTGTAGAACCTCACCTTCGGCCATGGAGGTGGTAGTTTTTGAGAGGACCTGGAGGATTTCCAAGTTGCCACTCATCACGGTAAGGA
>JAUWKY010000090.1 GCA_030613915.1 Syntrophobacterales bacterium | reverse complement strand
GAAATATTGAGCTTTTCATCAACCTATTAGTCCTTAAGTGTTTAATGCCTAGTCACAATTATCAGCTGGATAGATATAAGCCCAACTACAAGAAGTGAGGTAGTGCTAATGACTGATAACTTCGGGCAACTGGGCAGTGGTGAGACCAAGTACGAATACCAAGTGAACCCTGAGCTCTTGGAGACTTTTACCAATCCGTATCCAGATCGCCCGTACAAAGTGACTTTTACTACCCAGGAAGTGACGAGTCTCTGCCCAATCACCGGTCAGCCCGACTTCTACCGTATAACCATCAGGTATATCCCCGCTCGTCACTGCTTGGAGTCCAAATCACTAAAACTTTACCTTTTCAGTTTTCGCCAGAGCGGCATGTTTGCCGAAACCATGGCCAACCGTATTCTGGACGATCTGGTCCAGGTATGCGGACCCCGTTGGATGCAGGTGGAAAGTGTAATGAACCCGAGAGGCGGCATTGGCCTAACTGTTGTGGTGGAGCACGGCGTCGATGATCTCGTCTGATCTGCAACGAGCTGAGAGTTATTTGGCGTTGCTGGCCTGCGTTTATTCTGGCAGCTTGGTGCTGGCTGCGGTAATGGCGAGCAAGATTATTACCGTGGGACGATTGGTGGTTCCTGCCGGTGTGCTCGCCTATTGCTTCACATTTCTTATCACGGACGTCATCAGTGAAATCTGGGGCAAAGAGCAAGCTCACACTGTGGTTATAGGGGGGTTTATCACCCTGGTTCTTGTCTTTGTGCTCACCGGCCTGAGTATTCTCTGGCCGCCCGCGCCTTTCTGGCCGCACCAGCAGGCCTACGCAACTATCCTCGGGAGCAGTGCGCGGATCATGATAGCCAGCCTTGTCGCCTATGTCTGCAGTCAGTATCATGATGTTTGGGCCTTTCATTTCTGGAGGCGGGTGACGAACGCACGATTTTTGTGGCTCCGCAACAATGCCTCCACCATAGTCTCGCAATTGCTTGATAGCGTAGTGTTCATTACTATAGCCTTCTACGGCAGCATGCCACTGGTGCCGCTTATCGTGGGACAGTGGGTGGTGAAGGTAGGAATCGCAGTGCTGGTGGATACCCCTTTGGTTTACCTGCTTGTCTACCTGCTGAGACGGAGGTTGCCATCGGTAAAGCTAGGGGCAAGCTTTGAGACATAAACGGCGTAAACTTTTACAATGTATCGGATATTTAATCATAAAGAGCGGTGAGATCACCTAGACTTTAATCCCAACAGGAGTAGGGTGGGGCCACGTAGCCGCCACAAGATTTTTTTCTTGCGCTCAGCAGATCGGCTAGTTAGGCTAGGAGAAACAGAAACGCACATCAAACACATTACAGTTTTGGAGGTTAGGGTTGAATGAAAATCCTTATTAGTGACGGCCTTGCTCAGAAAGGGATTGATCTGCTCAGCAGTGTTTCTGAGTTTGAGGTGGAATTCAGACCTGGACTTTCTGCCGACGAACTTAAGAGTGCTGTCAGTGATGCTGAGGCGCTTGTCATTAGAAGTGGTACCAAAGTGACCGCAGATGTTATTGCCTCGGCATCAAGGCTCAGAGTTATTGGCCGGGCCGGAATAGGATTGGAAAATGTGGATATCGCTGCGGCAAGCAAGCGGGGTATTGTGGTAATGAACACCCCAGATGGAAATGTGATTACCACGGCCGAACATACCGTGGCCATGCTGATGGCGTTATCCAGGAATATCCATCAGGCCACCACTTCCATGAAAGCGGGACAATGGGAGAAGAAAAGATTTTTAGGACAGGAAGTCTACCATAAGACCTTGGGTATTATCGGCGTCGGTCGTATCGGGCGGATTGTGGCCGAACGTGCCGCGGGCTTACGGATGCATGTAATCGCCTACGATCCCCACCTTGAGCCTGAAACCATTCAGAAGCTCGGGGTTGTGGCGGTTGAATTGGACGAACTCTACCAGCGTTCGGACTATATCAGTGTACACACTCCCCTTACCAGAGATACCAAAGGGTTACTCAACCATGAGGCCTTTGCCAAAATGAAAGAAGGGGTAATGATCATAAACTGTGCCCGCGGGGGCATTGTTAACGAGCAGGATCTGTACGAGGCAATCACCAGCGGGAAGGTCGCAGGTGCAGCCCTGGATGTGTTTGAACAAGAGCCGCCTGGTGACCATCCCCTGCTCAAGCTAGGGCAAGTCATCTGTACCCCTCATCTAGGGGCCTCCACTGGCGAAGCCCAGGAAAATGTGGCCGTGGGCATTGCCGAGCAGATAAAGGAGTTTCTCCTCGCCGGGGGAATCCGGAACGCCGTAAATACACCGCAGATAAGTTGCGAACTTATGAGCGAAATATGCCATTATCTCACTCTTGCAGAGAGATTGGGGTCTTTTCTGGGGCAGATAACTCAGGGTGCCATGAAAGAGGTGACCATTGAGTATAGGGGCGGCGTGGCTCATTTGGACACAGAGCCCATTACGCTGGCGGCGTTAAAGGGACTTTTGGAGCCCATCCTTCAGCATGAGGTCAATTATGTGAACGCTCCTATCCTGGCAAGAGAAAGGGGGATTGTGGTGAAGGATTCGAGGAGTGAAGAGGCTCAGGATTACTTGAACCTCATAACTATTCAAGTCAGAAGTACGGCAGAGGACACGCTGGCTTCGGGAACCCTCTTCGGGAAGAGAGAACCCAGGCTCGTCCGCTTCAATGATACCTCCCTGGAAGGGGATATAAAGGGCAATCTGGTGCTGATTTACAATGAAGATGTGCCCGGAACCTTCGGCAGCATTGGAACCTGTTTTGGCAAGCACAATATCAATATCTCCATGTGGAAAGCTGGGCAGATTGTTGAAACGGGCGAAAATGTATTGCTCATTAGGGTGGACACCCCGGTGGAGGAGGAAACCATGGAAGATCTTATGGATCTTCCCAATGTCAATTCTGTACAATTGTTGCACATCTCATAGCAAAGACCAGCGAATCCAGACTACTACACCGTTTACCAGGGGGTATTTGTTACCTATCACCGTTTACCATTTACCGTTTACTATCATTTTCGCTATGCGCTATG
This sequence comes from Syntrophobacterales bacterium, assembly GCA_030613915.1. Taxonomy (GTDB): domain Bacteria; phylum Desulfobacterota; class Syntrophobacteria; order BM002; family BM002; genus BM002. Next base: position 5,020 of record JAUWKY010000090.1, on the reverse strand, counting down.
TTCTTTGCGCTATGCGTACAATGAAAGGAGAAGGATATGTATTTGCCGCAGCCATTCAAAAAATTTGAGAGTCAGTATCCCGAAGTTGCTAAGCTCTATGAAGAACTGGGGGTCAAGTGCCAGTCGGCCGGGCCCTTGGATGCAAAAACCCGCTATCTGGTTAACCTGGGAATTGCAGTCGGTGCGGTCTCACCAGGAGCAGTAAAATCCCATGCCCGTAAAGCCCTGGAGCAAGGGGCTACCAGCGAAGAACTTCACCATGCGCTCCTACTTGCCCTCACCACGGTGGGATTTCCGGCAATGATTGCCGCTATCGGCTGGGTGGAGGAGGTAATAGAAGCTGAAGGCAAATAGGGAAACGGTCGTGTTCAACTCAGCGCAAATTGGGGTAGTTTCCCAGGCGGTGGAAATTGCAGAAGACGTGACCGCCAATTATTTCAAGATTTCTACCGCTCAGTGGAAGCATGTTCGCTACGATATCCGGACCCTGGCTGAGCTCAGAGCCGATGAGATCACAGATTCCGCTTTTGCTCAGATCACCCGCTACAGTCGCAAACCTGACCACACTTTTAGCGGTGGCCGTCATTATGATTATTTCAAGATCTGCCTCCAGGATCACAACATAATGGCGGCGGTGGAGCGGGATGAACCGGTGCAGTTGTTCCCCCTTGCAGTCTATGTGGTTACTCACGAACTGGTGCATGTGGTTCGCTTTTGCAAGTTTCTACAACGGTTTGACGCAGAACCACTGGAGCGCCAGCAAGAGGAGATGCGGGTGCATGATATCACCCAGAAAGCACTCGGCACCCCAAGAATTCCTCACCTGGATTACGTATTGAAAGCCTATCGCGACTACCAATTCATGGAGCAACTCAGGGATCATGTGGAAACCGTTTAGCCGGCTGTTAATGGGTCAAGGGGGAGGCTACTCCACCACGAGCACGATTCGCGCCATTTATAGCAGTGTATCTTTTGAGAAAGCATCAAATCTTCATGCTGGCCTTAGCGGGGCTAAGAGTGGAAGGAGAGGTGGCTCAGGTGCTCGTTGTTCCGCAGCCTCCCCCTTGACCATGGCTTTGCCCCAATTAGTCCTGAAAAAATGAAGGAAACTTCTTGTAGGAATATCCCTTGACAAGTGGGCCGTGGTGATTATATATGGACAGGTCGTGAAATAAAATGCGTATCCGGCTCGATTCAATTTGTTGGAGGTAAAAGTTGTGCCTATTTACGAGTACGAATGCAGCAAATGCCGTCAGGTAACTGAAGCCTTGCAGAAATTCTCAGATCCACCCCTGAATGACTGCCCCCATTGCAGCGGCAGACTGAAGAGGTTGATGTCTATAAATAGTTTTCACCTCAAAGGCAGCGGCTGGTATGTAACCGACTATGCCGGTAAGAAATCCGGCGGTCAACAGAGCAAGAGCTCGAGCCAAGAGACCGCCAAAGAGGAGAAAACTGACAAGCCCACCAAGACCGAATCCAGCACCGACAGTTCCTCTGATTCGAAAAAAGTTGACGCGGCTGCAGACTAGTTGCCGTGAGGCATGATTAAGATCCAAGAAACAATACATAGTACTAACAGTAAGGCGGGGTTAAACCCCGCCTTTTGTATTCCATCTCGCAGTTCCTTAATCCCTTAATCTCTTGTACCCGCCGGTAGATATTCCCACGTTTGCTCCGTGAACAAATGCCGGGGAAACTGGGAAATAAGTCGGCCGGGTAGGGAGAGAGCGCAACCAATGATTATGGTTTCAGCGACGACGATGACATAACCAGGGCTGGTACCGAATTCACCTTTGATTTCTTTCTTTTCCACCAATTCTCTCAGCTGCTCCAGTGCCAAACTGACGATATTCTTGTTGGCGTGAGGACCAATAAGTTGCAGTGCAGCAGTAGTTGGCTTGAGTTGTGTCTTCACCTGGCGCAGCAGTGGCAAACCAACAGATTTCACCGTCAGTGAAGCCAGATTCATTAATCGATCATCTTTACTCAACAACCAGACAGTAGGGCCTCTTCTCAGAAGGTGATGGTTAGCAAAGACCGACTCTGGAATACCGAAGCGGTTTTGTAAGAAGCCCAACAAATGACTTCTTTCAGCTCCCTTTAACCACTCTGGCCAGGAAGAATCCCACTGTATCGAGTTGGTGGGGGTAGATGCGCCAACACTGCTTGATGGAGGGCTCATAGGTCTTTTCCTTCCACCGGTTCAGTCCGGGGTTGTGGGGCAGGTCCAGAGCAACGGGCTGGATGATTGCCTCCCTGTTTTCCAAAAGAAACTGAACCACGCTTTCATTTTCCTCTGGATTATAGGTGCAGGTGGAATAAACAAGAGTGCCACCAGGATTTAGCAAATCAAACGATCTCAGGATAAGATCACGCTGCAGTCTGAGTAGCTTTTCGCCAGCCGGGAGATGTGGCCTGATCGTTCCTTGGGCACCAGCGCGCAAAGTGCCCTCGGCTGAACATGGCACATCCACCAAAATCCGGTCAAAGGTAAATCGTTTGGGCAGGTGTTGGCCGGGATAGCGAACAAGGATGGTATTGGTGACGCCCAACCGTTTCAGATTGGTTCGGAGGGGAATAAGACGGTTGGGCTTATTGTCGTTAGCGACAATTGTTCCCGTATTTTCCATCAGCTGAGCGAGCAAACTTGTCTTGCTCCCCGGGGCGGCACACAGATCCAGTACCACCTCTCCCGGCTGGGGGCCGAGGGCAAGAGCAGCCAACACCGACGAGAGTGCCTGAGAGTGAAGGTGGCCCAGGGAGAACTCCAGAAGGTGACCAGGCTGGCTCAGGTTTTGGGCGCGGAAAACCATGGGCAGGGGCTTTTCTTGCACGAGAAATATACCGCGGTGCTCAAGTCGCACGCGGGTTTCGGTCACACTGGCCTTCAAGGTATTGAGGCGCAAGTGCAAAGGGAGAGGATCGGCTAGCTTGCCGCAGAAGGCAGCGAAATCCGGGATCATCGTAGAGTATGAACTAAAGTACTTTTCAGGAGTTGGATTGGTCATGGGGAGCTAGTGACTCAGAAGAGTCAGGAGTCAGCCGAGGACTATCTACAGCCGCTGGCGAATGACCCTGGCGCAGACGACCGATCATCCGTAGAACTACCCCGAGCAAGATGACGGCGCTGATCAAGATGATGAAGTTGGAGGAAAAGAAGGTAAGGATAAACTGATACGGGTTCTCAAGGTCGTAGGCAGCCCGGCACAAAGAGATACCCACAAAAAGAAAAAAGATGGACAGTATCGCGCTGGCAGCGGCTACGGTCCACCAGACTATCGTCCTTACCATATTATACTCCTGGTTTCCTCTCGGTCATCAGTAACAGCGGTTTGGTCCTGTCGTTGCGGCAGAATAAAGTAAAAATTGTTTCCGTACTTCTGAGGCTCTACTCCCACTTCACCCCCATGGATCTCAATTATGTGCTTGACAAAGTGCAAGCCGTGGCCCGTGCCGACTTCTAATTCGCTCGCGGGGCTTCTATAGCCCTCATCAAAAAGGCGATCACCTTCATCAACTTCTATTGGCGTGCCGGTGGTGAAGACAGTGAATTTTACTCCATCCACACCCTGGTCAAAATGGTCTTTCAAACGTTTCTTGCCATAGGAAACAAACTTGACCCGATAGTCGTACTCGTCTTGGATCTCCTCGGTATACTTAACGGCATTGGAGAAGAAATTGTCATAAACTTGGGCTAAAAGCCCCTTATCAACACCCAGTTCCAGCAGTTCGTCGGGAACTTCATCCAACCTGTTATCCACCTTGATATCTTTTTGTTTGAACTGCGGCAAATAGCGAGCCAGGGTGGGCTCGATGATTTCCGTGCGAAAGTTGCACCGTTGTTTGCGCAGCACATAGGTGCCGTGCTTAAAGTGGTCACGGCGTAGCAAGGTTTCCAGATACAGGCTGGTACGTTCGTAATGCCTCTCCATCTCTTTTCTTGATTCATCCAGAGACTCGATGTTGTTCCCAAGTGCATGGTAGATTTCCCTCAACTTTTGGCAGGTCCGATCATCAATCTCTGGACAAAATGATACCAGTTCACGAACCTTTTCCTGGATCGCAGCCTCCTCCTTGATACGGTTCCTGAGTTTTCTTAAAAACAACCGATAGTAGAGATTAGGAGAGATTACATTGTGATCAATGTCCGCAACCAGTTGGTTAATGAACTTAATATGGTGTAGGTTCTGATGGATGAGCTGTTTTTGATGGAGATTGTAGCCGATGCGATTGGTGAATTTCTCGAGAAAAAAGCGCTGTTGGTCGCTTATTTTTTCAGCAGGGAATATTTCAAACATACCGAGGATTTCTTTGAGATGCTGAAATGGCAGAAGTTCGCCCACCGCCCTGTTGCCTCGAATGGGGATGACATATGAACTATCTGTAAAGTAGGGGTCTTCCTGGACCACGACCTCTGGATTACCGGCGGAGAAATCCTTCTCGAGGCCGTTGATACTGGAACACATGAGACTAAGGGTTTTGCCGTCTTGATCCAGTAGATAGAGGCGAGTGTCGAGATCGAAGAATTCTTTGGGTACAAGGGTGCAGACGAGATAGAGATTGTCCAAGGTGGTATATTCTTGAGCCAGGTCAAAAAAGGAGGCAAAGGCCTCTTCCTGCAGGCGCTCGAAGTTGTAAAGAGTATAGCTTTCTTGCTTTTCTCGTATTCTTGCGCGCACACTTTCCATCTTACTGCTGTGCATTTGACCCCCTCTGTTTTGACCTCTAGCCCGGATATTTCATCAATCACTTGCTGCGACCACGGATATGGCCGTCCTTCCTGGCGTCCTCGGGTGTCGGCCCCTACGACGTACCGTCCAGGTACTCCTCAGAACTAATCCCGCGGTACGGTTGCCCGGTGGCACGCCCATCTTCGTGGTCTCGCGACAGCAATTCATGAAATATCCGGGCTAGGGCAAGAACCTGGGTTTTTCGTCTTGCCTCAATTCATGAAACATTCAGACTAGCTTCATTTATAAAGTTACGAGGGGAGGAATTCAAGCTTAAAAGTCGCTAC
>JAUWKY010000235.1 GCA_030613915.1 Syntrophobacterales bacterium | reverse complement strand
TCACTTCTTTTGTCCTTCGTCTAGGCCGGTGAAGTGGATACTTCCTATCCATCTTTGAAGCATGTCGATGGATAAAAAATATCCACCACAAAAAGAACAAAAGGAGCAGAATCAGGGGCACTCATATACCCTAGCAAAGACTTCAGGGTGAAGTACCAAACCGAGATCACCATCAAATGCTCGAACTCACCGCAGGGTTCGCTGGCCCCAGGAGTCCTCCTGAGCCCGTGCAGTTTGGGGTTGAGAACCACCGTCCGGCAAGGCCGATTAGTCAGGGTCACGGTGGCGTTAGGGTGAAAGCCTGCGTACCTGTTTTCATGTTGGCAGTGTTCACTGCACTCTTACGCCTTATACTGATCCTGCTGTTTCGAGCGTAGGAGGCCTAAACCGCCTCAGCCTCAGCGCATTTGTCACCACGGTCACTGAAGAAAGGCCCATTGCCGCCGCCGCGAAGATGGGGTTGAGCAGAATCCCAAAAATGGGGAAAAGCACACCTGCGGCCACGGGTATCAAAATGGTATTGTAGGCAAAAGCCCAAAACAGGTTCTGCTTGATGTTCCGGATGGTGGCTTTACTCAGGGCGATGGAAGTCACCACCCCCCTGAGGTCGCCGCTGATCAGAGTGATATCCGCCGATTCCATGGCCACATCGGTCCCGGTGCCGATGGCAAGGCCCACATCCGCCTGGGCGAGTGCAGGGGCATCGTTGATGCCGTCGCCCACCATGGCCACCTTTTTCCCCTCTTCTTGGAGTTTTTTTACTTCGTTGGTCTTCTGGTCCGGCAATACCTCGGCCAGAACTCGATCGATGCCAATCTCTCGGGCAATGGCCTCGGCGGTTCGCCGGTTATCACCAGTCAACATCACGACCTCCAGGCCAAGGTGGTGCAAACTTGCAATGGCGCTCTTGGAGTTCTCTTTCAAGGTGTCGGCCACAGCGATAATCCCGGCGAGCTTTCCATCCACCGCCACAAACATAGGGGTCTTGCCCTCGCCAGATAGACCTTCGGCCTTCTGTTCCATCTCATTGATGGGAATTCGTCTGTCTTTCATCAACTTAATGTTCCCTAGCAGAACCCGGTTCTTGCCGATGACGGCCTCGATCCCGTGGCCGGGGATGGCGTTAAAATCAGCCGAGGCCTTTAGCTCGAGTTGCGTCTCCTTCGCTTTGATGACAATGGCTTCCCCAAGGGGATGCTCGGAGCCCTTCTCTGCTGAGGCAGCCAACCGCAGGACCTCCTTATCTTCATAGCCATTGGCTGCAACAATATCCGTTACCGAGGGTTCACCCTTTGTAATGGTGCCCGTTTTGTCCAGTACGATTGCGTTGAGCTTATGGGCTGTCTCGAGTGCCTCCCCGCTCCGGATGAGCACGCCGTTTTCTGCCCCCTTGCCTGTGCCCACCATGATGGAGGTGGGGGTTGCGAGTCCCAAGGCGCACGGGCAGGCAATGATCATAACGGCCACGAAGTTGAGCACCGCATAAGTTAGAGCCGGTGCCGGTCCGAAGAAATACCAGATGACAAAAGTGAGCACCCCGATCCCCATAACCGCAGGGACAAAGTAGCTGGCGATAATATCGGCCAGCCTGGCGATAGGGGGCTTGGACCCCTGGGCCTCTTCCACTAACTTGACGATCTGGGCGAGCATGGTATCCTTCCCCACCTTGGTGGCGGTGAATCGGAAAGTGCCCGTCTTATTAATGGTGGCGCCGATTACCTCATCGCCAATGTTCTTCTCCACGGGGATTGACTCCCCTGTCACCATGGATTCATCCACAGCGGAGTAGCCCTCCAGGATCACCCCATCCACGGGAATCTTCTCTCCGGGGCGGACGATGACCGTGTCGTCGATTCGGACCTCCTCCACGGGGATCTCCGCCTCCTGGCCATCCCGGACGACCATGGCGGTTTTGGCTTGAAGGCCGATTAACTTCTTGATGGCCTCCGAGGTCTGTCCCTTGGCCCTGGCCTCCAGAAGACGACCTAAAATGATTAAGACAATGATAGCTCCGGCCGTATCGAAGTAGACCTCTGCGGACAACCCCTTTACGGCAAAGAGCCCGGGAAAAAAGGTGGCCAGGATACTGTATATATAAGCCGCACTGGTACCCACGGCGATTAGGGTATTCATGTCGCTAGTCTTGTGTTTTGCAGCCGCCCAGGCGCCCCGGTAAAATTGCGAGCCCACCCAGAATTGAACCGGGGTCTGAATGAGCAGCTGGATCAAGAAATTGGTTTGCTTGCTCACTGACCAGAGATTTGAAAGACCCAATTTGTCCCAATGGACCAGAATGAATAAAGGAATCACCAAGGCAACGCCAACAATGAACTTTTCTTTCAGTCTCCTGAACTCGGCCTCCCTGGCCTGCTTCTCCGTATCGACCACGTCCCCCTCTGCCACTTCCAGGATTTTGTAGCCGATGGCCTCCACGGCCTGGGCTAGGTCCTTGACCGTGACCTGGCCGGGGATGTACTCCACCGTCGCCTTCTCTGTGGCGAAATTCACATCGGCCCGAATGACGCCGGGCACCTGGCTCAGGGCTGTCTGGACCTTGTTAACGCATGAGGCGCACGTCATCCCCTGCACGGGAAACGTTGCCTTTTCGGCTCCGGCCTCATAGCCTAGATCCTGGATAGTCTGGATCAGATCGTTGATTTGGAGCTGACTGATATCGAAGCTAATGGCCGCCTTCTCCGTGGCAAAGTTGACCCTGGCTTCCACGACGCCTTCGAGCTGTGAGAGCCCTTTTTCCACCTTGGCCACGCAACTTGCGCAACTCATCCCTGAGATGGGCAGATCCAGCCTTTTAAGACCTTCCTTGCCCACGGGCACGCCCTGTAGCTTCTCAGTTTCCTGCACTTCGGGGATAACTTGTGCCTCACGGTTGCCGTCAACGTAGGTCTCAGGCGCACGTTCGAATTTCTCCTTGCAACTCTGGGCGCAGAAGAAATAGGTCTTCGCCTTGTATTCCATTTTGGCTGTAGCGGACTTCTCGTCGATGTCCATGCCACAAACCAGATCTCGTTTCATTTTTCCACTCTCCCTTGCTTAGGGTGTTCAGTTAGTAGGCTAATAGCTAATGCCAATCGACCGCGCAGCCCTGCACATTCTCCGTTTAAACGTTCACCCTATCTTGCGCCTCAGGGGGCCCGAGGCGTCCCGAGGAGTCTGAACCTTGCCCAATTCTGGGCAAGAAGCGTGGAGTATTCTCAGCATAGCGAGCGTACTCTTCGCCGAACTCGGCCAGCGCCTCTTGTTCTTCTCGCCGGGCTAAACGCACGTACATATAAACCATAACCGGGAACATCAACACGGTCGGAAGGGTGGGCCATTGAATCAGGAAGCCCACCATGATCACGATGAACCCCGCGTACTGGGGGTGTCTAATCTTAGAGTACGGACCAGTGACGGCAACCTCTCTATTCCGCTGGGCCATGTAGAGCACCTTCCAGGCGGCCGCCAGCAGAAAAAGTCCGGCCAAAACAAGTGCGTCGCTTATAAGATGCAGGGGACCGAAATGGGCATTGCCCTTCCAGCCCAAAAGCGTTTGCCAGAGGTGCCCGGAGTTGTGGGATAGGAAATCAACCTCAGGAAAGCGGCTGCCCAGCCAACCGGAAGCCAGGTAGATGGTCAGCGGGAAGCCGTACATCTCGGCAAAGAGTGCGACAATGAAGGCCGAAAAGGCACCGAATGTTCGCCAGTCACGCCTGGTCTGCGGCTGGAAGAAACTGAAGGCGAAGGTCAAGAATAATAGCGAGTAGACGAGAACCACAGGCCAAAGACCATAGGAGGCTGCACTATCCATCTTTAGTCTCCTCCAATTTGCGAGGCTGGTCAGCGGCAGGAGTGGCTGTCGTTTTATGATCCCCATGGCCGCCATGACCACCATGTCCGCGGTGCATAAAAATATGCATGAGCGGGCAGAGGAGCAATATGAGCCAGGGCCAACTGCTCGAGAGGCGGGCTCGCAGACCTGGGTACTCAGCAAACACTGTCGCCGCGAGCAGAAGTAGCAGCCCCAAAACAGCCCACTTGCCTATTGGGAAGGTACTACGAGTTGTATTGTTCGTCGAATCGTTCATGATTGTGTCCTCCGCATCTTAAGAGTATCAAAGTTTGTTCTAGTGGCAAGACGGTCCAGTTCGGCCGAAAGCTTTTTCATTGGCCTTCGCCAAGCGGGCAAGGAGCCGACTAAAAGGGCCTTTAGGTTTTAGATACTTGTCTGGGTCTTTTCTGAAGGCCGTTTGGCAGCCCGCAGCACAGAAGTAGTAGCGTGTACCCTTATGGGTGGCGACCAGGTTGCTCGAAGCCTTACTGACCTTCATGCCGCATACCGGATCCGGGGACGTTGCCTGAGTATTTCCAGTTCTCTTTCCTAGTGTGTCCTGTTCAACCGGTCTTTCTTCCACCAAGAGGCTCAACCCCTGAAATCCACTAATTTTAACTTTTTCCCCTTTTAGAAACCTTTTCCC
>JAUWKY010000334.1 GCA_030613915.1 Syntrophobacterales bacterium | reverse complement strand
CTTCACCGGCAATCACGCCAAGATCATTGCTTCCCGACTCGGGGCACTTTATGAGTATGAATCCATCCCCCAGGTACTGGGTGTACTGTATCTGGTTCCAGACGCTTCTGCCATTCTTAGTATGGGGGGGCAAGACGCGGGTCTATTCATACTCAATCACAAGGACGGTCAGTGGTACCTCCAGTCTTTCGCCATGAACGGGCCGTGTGCTGCCGGGACCGGTTCCTTTATTGACCAGCAAGCAGAAAGACTATCTTCATCTCTTTACAACGAAGATGCCTCCTTCTGCCAAGAGCACATCTCCCAGATTCTTGCCAGCTTCATAGATCGGGGAAAAGATAGTACCGGTGCCGCTCCGGTGGCCTGTCGCTGCACTGTCTTTACCAAGTCGGATATGATCCACCTGCAAAACAAAGGAGAACCTTTAGCAAACATCATTGCAGGCTTGCATCAGGGGAATGCTGCCAACTACATCAGCACTATTGTTGCCAACCAAAAGGTGGAAGGCCATGCTGTTTTCGTAGGCGGCGTCGCCAGCAATGAACTACAGGTCGAGGCCTTTCGCCGCTACTTCCCACAGTTGACTGTACCCCCGCACCACACCTCCCTGGGGGCACTCGGAGCAGCACTGTTCGCTCGTAGCCAAGAACAACAGGGCAAGCCCGATCTCACTGCCCTAAAAACCATGGTAGATGAAGGGGCCAGTGATTTTCCTAAAGCCCCGCCCCTCCGTCTCCGCAAAACCACCTTCACTGACAGCGTCGTTATTCCGAAACGAAAGGTGTCACCCAGTGCTACGCTTCACGTTTTCCTGGGGGTTGACATCGGCTCCACTACTACCAAGACCGTCCTCATGGATGCGAACAAGAACATTATCCACAAGCAGTACGTTCAAACCCAGGGTAAACCCATCGAAGTGGCCCAGAAACTCCTGGAAGGAATACGTGAGGAATTTGGCGACGGTCTTGAGTTTCTTGGAACCGCTACTACGGGATCGGGACGACATGTGGTGGGAGATTTTATCAAGGCTGATCTTATTATTGACGAGATTACAACCCATGCCCGGGCAGCGGTTCACTGGGACCCGGATCTGGACACGGTTTTTGAGATAGGCGGCCAGGACTCCAAATACATCTGGATTGAGCAAGGCAATCCCATGGACTTCGATATGAACAAAGTATGTGCCGCCGGAACCGGAAGTTTCCTCCACGAGCTGGCCAACAAACTAAAAATCAACATCGTCAGAGAGTTCCAGGACATTGCCCTGTCTTCCGACAGCCCGATCAATTTGGCCGAACGCTGCACCGTGTTCATGGAATCTGACTTGGTCTCTTACGCTCAGAAAGGCGCCCGCTTGCAGGATCTGATCGCCGGACTTTGCTACGCCATCGTCCACAACTACCTCAACCGCGTGGTGGGAAAGCGGCGGATCGGCAAGAGAGTCATGTTTCTCGGCGGCCCGTCGCTGAACAAAGGAATTGTTGCCGCCTTTGAGAATGTTCTTGACCAAGAAATAATCGTGCCAGAGCATCGAGAGGTTCTCGGAGCACACGGCGCTGCTTTAAGCATCATGGAAAAGAGAGTGAGCTCGGAATTTGTCAGGTCGGACTTCCCTGGCCTAGACACTATGATTCAAGCAAAAATCTCCAATAAAGAAAAGACCTGTCGCGTTGATAAGAACTGCCACAACGAGTGCAAACTCAAAATATACGACTTTGGTGGTCGCAAGAGTATCTGGGGAGGAGACTGCGGCCGATATGAAATGAGGGGGGATAGGAAGGAGAAGGAAGAGGACTGGTTCAAGAAGCGCGAACTCCTCTTTCTGGATTACCTCAAAGGCAATTCCGTGGACCTGGCAGAACTCCGCTTGCAGAGCTTAGCAGCCAACCAAGTCCAGGAGCCTTTTGACGGCAAGCCTACTATAGGTATTCCCCGGGCCCTGCACATGTTGCAGCATAGCATTCTCTGGTCCCATTTTTGGACAAAGCTGGGCTTTGCCGTTGTTCTTTCTCCCAAGACCGATCAGGAAATTTCCATGGCAGGCATTGAGTCCATGACCTCGGAGACCTGCTACCCCATTAAGGTATTCCAAGGTCACGTCAAAACCCTCATGGGGCAGACCCGCTACCTTTTCCTTCCTACCACCATTAACCTGACTACACCTCAATCCGAGGAAGCCGGCTTCTTCTGTCCGTTTGTGCAAGGAAGTCAGTATATGGCTAGTGCGGCCCTGAATATCTCTCCTTCCAGCCTCATTTCTCCGACCGTTTACCTGAAAGAGCCGGTGGAGCGAATCGTCCTGGATCTTCACCGTAGCCTCGGGGAGAGGTTTGGCTTAAGCCAGCGTCAAATTGATCGCGCCTATCGCGAAGCTTTGGAAGTTCAAATGTCCTTCCAGCGCGATCTCGTCCAGCAGGGTCGCACCTTTCTTCACTCACTGCAACCGAACGATCTTTGGATCGCAGTGAGTGGTCGCCCTTACAACCTTCACGATGAAAGGTTGAGCCTCCGGTTGGGGCAGAATTTGGCCAAGCTGGGTATCAAGGCCATCCCCCAGGATTTTCTGGACACTGCGAGTGTCGATCTCAGCGATTTTCCCAATATGTACTGGGGCCTGGGAGCTCAGATTCTCCGAACGGCCAAACTGGTAAAAGCACATTCCGGCTGTTATGGTATACACCTCACCAATTTCAGTTGTGGCCCCGATTCCTTCATTGAACACTTTTATCGCCACGTCATGGGAGAAAAGCCCTATCTTATTCTAGAGCTGGACGAACACAGTGCGGTGGCAGGAGTGGTAACCAGGTTGGAAGCATTCAAGAACGTAATCCAGAATGAGCACAACCAAACCCTTAGCAACTGGCAGGAAATAAAGTGTCGCGCTTCTTAGGTCAGTT
>JAUWKY010000028.1 GCA_030613915.1 Syntrophobacterales bacterium | reverse complement strand
CCCCCTTTCAAGATTGTAGATTTTAGATTGTGGATTGTGGATTGATTCAGGTTAAGCGAGTAACTCATCAGATTCCACAATCTCGAATCTAAAAGCCGACTGAAATCCGCAATCCGCAATCTTAATAGTTTTCCGTTTCTTTCTCCTGGGACAGCTTCATCAGATGACCCATCTTCGAACACTTGGTTTTCAAATAATCGAGATTACAGGGATTGGGCGAAATCTCTATGGGCACCCTCTCGGTGATGGTAATGCCATACCCTTCTAGACCCACAATCTTTTTGGGATTGTTGGTCATCAGCCGCATCTTCTTCACCCCAAGGTCCACCAGAATTTGAGCACCGATACCATATTCCCTGAGATCAGCTTTAAACCCCAGAGCTTCATTGGCTTCCACCGTATCCTTCCCTTGATCCTGGAGTGCATAGGACTTGAGTTTGTTGGCTAGCCCGATACCGCGGCCCTCGTGATTGGTTATGTAGAGAATAACGCCGCTGCCCTCATCATTGAGCATTTCCATGGCTCGATGCAACTGGTCACCGCAATCACACCGGAGTGAACCCAAACTATCACCGGTGAGACATTCTGAATGGACACGCACCAGGACCTCTGCCTCTTGGTCAATCTCGCCCTTTACCAGGGCAATGTGCTGGACCGTATCGATATCGTTCGTGTAAGCAATGGCCGTGAATTCACCTCCATGGATGGTGGGAAGCATAGTGGTGGCGGCTCGGTGAACGAAGCTTTCGTGGCGCATGCGGTACTCAATAATATCTGCGATGGTTACTATCTTGAGCCCGTGCTCCTCGGCAAATATCTCCAAGTCCGGCATTCTCGCCATGGTGCCATCGTCTTTCATGACCTCACAAATGACCCCGGCAGAATTCAGACCCGCCAACCTGGCCAAATCAACTGATCCCTCGGTCTGGCCGGTACGTACTAATACTCCGCCCTTGCGAGCCCGCAGCGGGAAGACATGTCCTGGGCTCACTAAATCTTCTGGTTTGGCCTCAGGGTCCACCGCCGCCAAGACAGTGGTGGCACGGTCCGCTGCCGAGATTCCAGTGGTCACCCCCTGCCTGGCTTCAATGGAGACGGTAAAAGCAGTCCCGAATCTGGATTGGTTGTTGGACACCATCATGGGCAACTGTAAGCGCTCAACCCTTTCCTCGGTCAAGGAAAGACAGATCAAGCCTCTACCATACTTGGCCATGAAATTTATGGCTTCCGGGGTCGCCTTCTCGGCAGCCAGACAGAGATCACCCTCATTTTCCCGGTCCTCATCATCCACGAGGATGACCATCCTTCCGCCTCTGATTTCTTCTAGTGCTTCAGCAATTTTCGCTGTAGGCATTTCCTTAACTCCTAACTAGTTACCATCCGGAATCAGAGATTCTCAGATGGAGCTGTCAGCCGTCAGCTATCAGCATTCAGCTTAACCTCTTGGATTTATGTCTATTTCGCTGAAAGCTGAGCGCTGAGCGCTGATGGCGCGAGTCCGAAAACCGGGGTTTTCGGATGAGCACTAATTATGAATAATGCTAAATGATTCCGTGCTTCGCCAGAAAGCCTCGATCTACCCCACCGGTTGAGGGAGAATCGCTCTCCTGCATAGGGCGCACAAATCTCTCCACGTATTTCCCAATAATATCAACTTCTATATTCACCTCGTCACCGACCCGTAGGCTTCCAATAGTGGTCACCCGGGCGGTGTGTGGCACGATGTTGACGTCGAAACTCTGTTCATCGCAACGATTCACTGTCAAACTCACGCCGTTAACTGCCACCGAGCCCTTTTCAATGATGTAGCGACCCAGCTCTGCGACCACCTCGAATGCAAATACCAGTGAATCCCCCCTCTGTTTCCTGGCCATCACTCTGGCCTTGCCGTCCACATGACCATTGACCAGATGTCCACCAAGACGGTCTCCCAACCGGAGAGCCCGTTCCAGATTAACCTCATCCCCCACAGACCGTTGGCCAAGAGTGGTGCGACTTAAAGTCTCCTGGGAAACGTCTACGGTAAAGGCTCTCGCCTGCCAAGAAACCACAGTGAGACAGACACCGTCCACCGCAACACTCTCACCGGTCTGAAACCCTTCCAGATTCAAGGAAGCCTGAATACTGAGACGCATGTCTTTCCCACGTGGCTCTATGGTTTTCAGTTTGCCGGTTCCCTCAATGAGGCCAGTGAACATGGGTCATCTCCGATTCTAGGCGTAAGGCTCAAGGCTCAAGGCGAATTCATAGAATCCAGTAGCCGGGAGGTACAAACGACTCGTTTCAGTTCTTATCTCCTGAGTGCTGGATTCTGACTCCTGAATTCTGGCTCCTTTACCATACGCCTTATGCCCTGCGCCTTATGCCAGAAGCCGTTGCTTGCACGTTTAGCTTGCCTTCTCCAGCCCTACCGAAAAAAGGGCAGACTCCTGTAAGTATCCTTCTACCATTATATCATCGTCGAAGCGGCGAAGCTTCAAGTCTCTCAAAGGCAAAGCGTCAGCCACGCTCGCAGCCCCGATGCCTCCTACCACAGGCACAGCGCTACTGCCACCAATGATTTTTGGCGCAAAGAAAAGATACACCTTATCTACAAGATTGTCATAAAAAAAGGCGCCGTGAACTTCAGCCCCACCTTCCACCAAGAGACTGGTAATGTCACGATTGCCTAAATGTTCCACAAGTGCAGACAGAGAAACACGTCCCCGCGCCAGCGGTAGCGATAAAATCTCTACCCCCCGCGCTTCAAGCGCAGACTTTCTTTTCTGGTAAGGTTCCGGTCCGCTCGCTATGAGTGTCGGAACCTCGTTGGCCTGACTTACAACCCGACTTTCAGGCGGAATTCTCAGGTGGGTGTCCAGAATAATCCGGAGTGGATTGTTACCTTTCTTTCCTGGAAGACGCGCGGTGAGACTGGGGTCGTCAGAAATAACAGTTCCAACTCCCACTAATATGGCATCCACTGCATGACGCAGCCGGTGGACAAATCGCCGTGAGCGCTCATTGGAAATCCAGCGGGAGTCACCAAGATGACTAGCAATCTTGCCGTCCAAGCTGGCAGCCGCTTTGGCAACTACCAGAGGCGAGCCAGTGGTGACGTGCTTGATGAACGGTTCATTGAGTCGAAAACACTTATCCTCGAGAATTCCCTCTTCGACGAGGATTCCCTGTGATCGAAGATAATCCGCCCCGCCACCGCTAACTCGAGGATTGGGATCACTGCAGCCAACCACCACTCGAGCCACATCGCTCCGCAAAATAGCCTCGGAGCACGGTGGAGTTCGTCCCTGATGATTACATGGCTCCAAGGTCACATACAGGGTGGCGCCTTGCGCCTGGCTGCCAGCTTCCTGCAGGGCATGGATTTCGGCATGAGGGGTGCCCGCCTTGCGGTGATACCCCTTCCCCACAACCTGGCCGTTCCTGACCACCACCGCACCCACCATGGGATTGGGAGAAGTGTACCCTACACCACGACCAGCTAAACGCAGGGCCAATCGCATGAACTGCTCATCTTCTTTTGTCAAAGATCCTTGCTTCGCCACTGTTTCCGCTTCTTATCCGGGCTAGGGTAACTCCTCATCCAAGAGTTTCTGCAGGTCCTGGAGATCCTGAATCTGCCGGTGTACCATGCTGTAGCGAATATAGGCTGCCGGATGGATCTCTTGCAAAGCGGCTGCTACCCAATCTCCTAAAACCTGACTGCGAAGTTTGCGCCGCCGGCTTTCCTGAATCCGGTTTTCAATGAGTCCCGCTATTCTGGTGAGATGGTCTTCTGCTATTGGCAGCTTGGTGCACGATCGCCTAAGGCCGGCCAGCATTTTGTTTCGATCGAAGGGTTCCATCCGGCCGTCCCTCTTGACCACCAGGGCAAGGTTTTCCTCAAGCCGTTCGAAGGTGGTGAACCGCCCGTCGCACTCAGGACATTGTCGTCGTCTCCGGATGTGGTTGTTGTCCTTTCCGGGACGGGAGTCAAGCACCCGAGTCTTGAGGTGATCACAAAATTGGCATTTCATTCCCCACCTCCGTCAGGTGATTTCCAGTTACTCAACTGGATTCCGGCCTCCTGGAACATTTGATCGGAAAGCTCGTCCGCATAGCCTTCTTCAAAGTAGACAACGACAATATTAGCATTAATGACCATCTTGGCGCAAATGACACATGGCCGCGTGGTGCAATAGAGGGTGGAACCTTGAATTGGTATGCCGTGGCGGGCCGCCTGGATAATAACATTTTGTTCGGCGTGCAGACCGCGGCAGAGTTCGTGCCGTTCACCAGACGGGATATCGTTCTTCTCCCGCAGGCAACCGACATCGAGACAGTGAGGCAAACCCGATGGCGCGCCGTTATATCCGGTTGCCAGTATTCTCTTGTCTTTCACCAGCACCGCTCCTACCCGACGCCTGAGGCAGGTGGAACGCTGAGCCACAAGCCTGGTAATCTCCATGAAATAAGCATCCCAACTCGGTCGCGTCATAACCTAGCTCGCCTCCCTCTCGTATACAGGTTTGTGAAGAGGGAACTGCGAGCAGAAATCGGCAACCTGGTCGCGAACCCGCTCTATGACAGCAGGGTCACCACCAGCCTCTAAAGCTTGGTGAATACATTGGGCTATTACTGCCATATCCTCTTCTTTCATTCCTCGCGTGGTCACTGCCGGGGTGCCGACCCGGATGCCACTCGTTACAGCCGGCCTTTCCGGATCATAGGGAATGCTGTTCTTGTTAACCGTGATCCAGGCCTGGTCCAGAGTGAGCTGAGCTTGGGCCCCGGTCAAGCCAATGCTTCTCAGGTCTACCAGCATCAGGTGGTTATCGGTGCCGCCAGAGACGAGACGAAAACCCCTCTCAGACAACTCTGCCGCCAACCGCTTGGCGTTGTTCACCACCTGTCTCTGGTAAGCGCGAAACTCGACACTCAGAGCCTCTTTGAACGCCACTGCTTTTGCAGCTATGACATGCATGAGAGGCCCTCCCTGTATGCCTGGAAAGATCTCTTTGGTGAGCTTTTCGGCGTGGTTCTGGCTGGCAAGAATCAACCCCCCTCTCGGTCCCCTGAGAGTTTTGTGGGTGGTGGAAGTCACGAAGTCACTATGTGGGATAGGACTAGGATGAACCCCAGCAGCCACCAGGCCAGCTACGTGGGCCATATCCACCATCAGATAGGCGCTGATCTCTTCAGAGACTCTCTGAAAAAAACCAAAGTCGATACTCCGCGGATAGGCGCTTGCTCCGACAATAACCAGTTTGGGTCGGTGTTCCCTGGCCAGTCGTTCAAACTCTTCCAGATCGATGGTCTCAGTCTCCCGGTTTACCCCATAGGAAATCACCCGGAAGAGTTTGCCGGAATAATTGGCGGGGCTGCCATGGGTCAGATGACCTCCATGGCGCAAGTCCATACCCATGATGGTGTCTCCGGGCTGCAAAATCGAGAAGTATACCGCCATGTTGGCCTGTGAGCCGGAGTGGGGCTGAACATTGGCATATTCAGCCGCAAACAACTCTTTTGCCCGTTCGATCGCCAGGCTTTCAGCTGTATCCACGAATTCGCAGCCGCCGTAATATCGATGACCGGGATAACCTTCAGCATACTTGTTGGTCAAGACGCTCGCCTGGGCTTGCCTGACTGCAAGACTGACGAAATTCTCCGAAGCAATGAGCTCCAGCCTCTGAAGCTGCCTTTCCTCCTCTAGCCTAATTGATTCTGCAATTTGTGGATCTATTGTTTCCAGTTCTGACATGCTGGCCCTCTTTGCAAACGGTGGAGTCACTCACCACCGCCACTTCCCATTTCGCATTTTTCATTGGTGAGATAGCAAATTACGAAGGATTTCGCAATGTATAATGATAAATGCAAAATGGAAAGTGTTAATCAGAGATGCGAAACGAGAAATGACAAATGGGAAATGACTAGAATGAAACATCCGGGCTAAACTTCGTCCAGTTGCGCTATTCTGCCCTGATGACGCCCGCCATCAAATTCAGTCACCAGCCAGGTTCTAACAATCTCACCCGCCAGGTCGGCCCCGATGAGCCTCCCCCCCATTACCAGTAGATTAGCGTCATTGTGTCGTCGACTTAAAACAGCGCTGTAAAGATCGTTGCACAGTGCTGCACGCACACCAACAAAGCGGTTGGCAATCATGGACATTCCCAGGCCGGATCCACAGACAAGAATGCCTTTGGTGAATTCACCTCTGGCGACCCCGGCCGCCACAGCCTTGCCGTAGACTGGATAATCCACGGAGTCTTCACTGTGGCAGCCCACATCTTCCACAGAATGTCCCATATCCTCCAGCACGGTTTTGACCTGGCTTTTCATTGAAAAACCTGCGTGATCGCTGCCGATAATGACTTTCATGTTCGCTCTCCAGGCTAGCCCGGATGTTTCATGAATTGCTGTCGCGAGACCGTGAAGATGGGCGTGCCACCTAGCAACCGTCCCGCGGTACCGCGGGATTGGTCCGAGGCGTACCTGAACGGTACGTCGCAAGGTGCCACACCCGAGGACGCTAGTAAGGACGGCCATATCCGCGGTCGCAGCAGGTGATTCACGAAATATCCGGGCTAAGATTCATAGCGACGAAACACCAGGGCGGCATTGGTGCCACCAAAACCAAACGAATTGGAAAGCACTGTTTTCACCTCCGCTTTCCGGCTAACATTGGGGACGCAGTCCAGATCACAGTCCGGGTCCGGATTCTCGTAGTTGATTGTCGGTGGAATGATGCCGTTCTTAATGCTAAGCACGGCTATGGCGCTCTCCACCCCCCCCGCACCTCCGAGGAGGTGTCCGGTCATGGACTTGGTAGAGCTAACAGCCAGCTTGTAACTGTGTTCTCCAAAAACGGTCTTTATGGCCTGCGTTTCAAACTTGTCATTCAAGTCGGTGGAGGTGCCGTGTGCATTAATGTAGTCAACTTCCTCGGGCCTGATTCCCGCATCATCGACGGCCATCTGCATACAACGGGCCATCCCCTCACCTTCCGGTGCCGGAGCTGCAATATGGAAGGCATCTCCGGTCAGGCCGTAGCCAATTACCTCTGCGTAGATATTGGCTCCGCGTTCAAGGGCGTGATCCAGTTCCTCCAGAATGATAATCCCACTGCCCTCGGCCAGAACAAAACCGTCTCGGTCTCGGTCAAAAGGACGAGACGCCTTTAGCGGCTCATCATTGCGGGTTGAGAGGGCCCGCATAGCGTTAAAACCTCCTATAGCCAGCGCTGTGACAGTTGCCTCCACACCTCCTGTAATCATCGCATCGGCAACACCACGTTGGATATGTTTGAAGGCGTCACCCACCGCGTGAGTGCCGGCGGCACAGGCTGTTTCAATGGCGACGTTCGGCCCCTTGGCTCCAAAAAAGATGGAAATCTGACCTGGAGCCATGTTGGCTATAATCATGGGAATAAAGAAAGGGCTTATCTTCTTGGGTCCTTGCTCCAGCATAATCCGATGATACTTTTCAATGGTTGTAAGACCACCGAGGCCGCAGCCGATAATAACTCCAACCCGATCGGCGTTGTTGCCGTTAATATTCAGGTTGGCATCGTCTACCGCCATTCGAGTCGCCGCCAGAGCATACATGGTAAATATGTCCATCCTTTTGAGATCCTTGCGGGAGACATAGTCTTCCGCTTTGAACTCTTTAACCTCCCCGGCAATCTGGGTGGCCATGTCAGTGGCGTCAAACTTGGTAATCCGGCTGATTCCTGACTTGCCAGCCACAAGGGCAGACCATGTCTCCTCTACACCGATTCCCAACGGTGTCACCAAACCTAAACCCGTAACCACGACCCGTCTTTGCATTGCCTCATCCCCAATTTCAGTTAACATAATCAGGTCGGTGGGCATTGCCCACCTTATCTTCTTATCAGGCTTAAGGCGTAAGGCATAAGGCTCAGGGCTTTGGATTATTTTCTATAGAATAATCTTCCCCGCGCCTTGCACCTTGTGCCTTGTGCCGTCTACATATACATCCCACCATTCAAATGAATTACCTGCCCCGTAATGTATGAGGCCTCTTCTGAAATCAGAAATTTCACCACCTGGGCAACATCCTCAGGTTGACCCGCACGACCCAGGGGAATCTGTGCCAAAAAGGCCTCCTTGGCCTTCTCGGGAAGCTGCGCCGTCATCTCAGTTTCGATAAAACCAGGCGCCACTGCATTTACCGTAACATTCCGGCTTGCCAGTTCCCGAGCCACCGATTTGGTGAAGCCCATGATGCCAGCCTTGGATGCGGCATAGTTGGCCTGACCTGCGTTGCCCATAGCCCCCACTACTGAGGCTATGTTCACAACCCGGCCGTAGCGCTGCTTCGTCATGTGGCGTGCAACCGCCTGGGTACAGTTAAAAACGGACTTGAGGTTTACCGCCAACACCGCATCCCAATCCACCTCTTTCATCCGCATCAGCAGGGTGTCCCTGGTAATACCGGCGTTGTTGACCAGGATGTCAACACGCCCATGACGGTCCACCACGCCGGCAATGAACTCTTTAACCGCGTTATAATCTGCGACATCCAGCCGTATTCCCTCGATCTCACAACCCTTGTCCTGTGCCATTTGGATGGTTTCATCAGCAGCCGTGTCCTCAGGTGGATCGAAGTGATTAAAAACCACTGTCAAGCCCGGCTCAGCAAGAGCCATGATAATTGCACGACCGATTCCTCGTGAACCTCCGGTAACAACCGCAACCTTTTTGCTGTCTTCAGCCATGTCCCCTCCCCACGCGCTCCAAATTTCAGCTCTCAACCCTTAACTTAAAATCTGTCGCATTACTGGTTCGAAACTGAGCAAATCCGAAATCCGAATATCGAAATCCGAAACAAATTCTAATTACCAAAATCCGAATGACCGAAACAAGAGACAAATCTTTTTGACTAATTACGTTTTGAACATTTGAGAATTGGGATTTGTAATTTGTTTGGGTTTTGGTGCTTGGGATTTGGAATTTTATCATTCTCCTCGCTTTTCGTTTATTTTCTTCACAAATGCAGGCAGAAATTCAAAGAGATCCGCCACCACCCCGTAATTCACTATGTCAAAAATGGGTGCCTCGGGATCTCTGTTAACAGCCACAATGATCTCAGAGCCTTGCATGCCCACCACATGTTGGATGGCTCCTGATACGCCACAGGCCATGTAGAGTTTGGGAGAAACCGTTTTGCCTGTCTGTCCCACCTGGTGGCTGTAAGCCTTCCACCCTTCATCCACCACACTTCGGGTAGCGCCAACAGCACCATCCAGTAGAAGGGCCAACTCTTCGATGACATCAAAATTTTCAGCTTTTTGTAAGCCCCGGCCACCAGTGACCACCACATCAGCCTCGGCCAGACGTGCTGTTTCCTGCTCCTGGATTACAGTATCAAGCACTTTTACCCTGGAGGTAATGGCCTCTTGACTGGGAGTGAATGGTTCCACCACTCCCTGGCGCTGCTCGTCGAAAACCCGCTTTTTCATTACCATGGGCCGTACCGTAGCCATTTGCGGCCGACGGTTTGGACAGAGAATGGTAGCCATAACATTACCGCCAAAAGCCGGTCTGGTCTGATACAGCAGTCCATCTTCGCCAATATCGAGTCCGGTGCAGTCAGCCGTCAAGCCGGTTTTTACAGCTACCGCCACCCGGGGAATAAACGAACGCCCCATGGCAGTCGCCCCCGCCAAGAGAATCTCCGGTTTTTCCTGCCGGATAAGTTCCGTTAGAACCTGGGAGTGGGACTCGTCATTAAAAGGATTCAGGGCTGGATGCTCCACCAGGTGAACACGGTCTGCACCGTAGCTGATGAGTTGTTGAGCAGCATCTTTGAGCTGATCTCCAATCAGTATTGCTGCCAGTTCCACTCCGAGTTTGTCAGCCAGGGTCCTGCCGGCTCCCAGGAGTTCATAGGAAACTGAGTGCACTTCACCATTGAGGTGCTCAGCAACAATCCAGACGCCTTTATAAGACTCCAGGTCCTCGGTCTCAGGTGCATCAACCTCGGGCATGGCAATGGCTTCATAATCGCAAGAATCTACGCAGAGGCCGCAGAGGTTGCAGGAGTCATACACTTCCGCCATCTCGTCCACTATCTCGATGGCCTCAACCGGACAAACTTCCACACATTCGCCACAAGCTATGCACTTTTCTTTGTCAACTTTGGCCTTCATAGGCCCGGGACCTTCCCCTCCCTCAACAGGTTAAATAGTTTTTCTGCCTGCTCCTCCACCTCGCCGCTGATCATCTCTCGGTCGCTACGCGGCGGAGGACTGAATACCTTGACTACCTGGGTGAAAGAGCCCTGCAAACCAACTTCTTCTGGATTCAGATCCAAGTCAGCCGCACCCCAGGTGGGAATTTCCAGTTTTTTCGCCCTCATCTTGTGCTTGAGCCCAGGCATTCTAGGATCACCAATTTCCCTCACCACAGTAACCACCGCCGGCAGTGCCATCTGCACCACCTCGTAACCGAAATCGGTGAGACGCTCTACCCGCAATTGATCTCCATTCACCAACTCCAGCCTACGGCCATAAGTGGTATAAGGCTGATCTAAATGCGCTGCCAGTCCCGGACCCACCTGGGCAGTGTCCCCATCAATGGCCTGCTTACCGCAGATTACCAGGTCCACCGGTCCTAGTTTTTCGACGGCCCGAGCCAGAGTCAACGAAGTGGCCCAGGTGTCCGCGCCGGCAAAAGCCCGATCGCTCAGAAGCACTGCCTCGTCCACACCCAATGCCAGGGTTTCTCTGAGCGCCTCCTCAGCCTGGGGCGGTCCCATTGTCATTACTGTTGCCTTGCCGCCGTATTCATCCCGTAGGAGCAAGGCAGCTTCCACCGCATACCAGTCGTGGGGATTGACTATGCTGTCCACACCCTGGCGCACCAGGGTATTAGTCTCTGGGTCAATGCGAACGTTTTTGGCATCAGGAACCTGTTTGATACAAACAACAATGTGCATGTTCAGCTCACGGTTCACAAGGAATTATGGAATGTTGGAATACTGGAATAGTGGGTTTCCGATTTCCGATCAGCTTCCCTCCCCCACAATTCCATCATTCCATTCTTCCATTCTTCCTAGAAGAATGTCTCCTTGATGCGGCCGTATTCCTTGTTCAATTCCTGGCCGATGATGTTGCGCTGAATCTGGTTTGTCCCCTCATAAATCTGCAGTATTTTGGCATCACGCATCATCTTTTCCACAGGGTAATCACGCATATAACCGTAGCCTCCCAGCACCTGCACAGCGTTGGTGGTTACCCGCATGGCAACATCGGTTGGATAGAGTTTAGAAATGGCCGATATCTTGGAGATGTCTTTGGCTCCACTGTCAATGTACCGTGCTGCGGCATAGACCAGAACGCGGGAGGCCTCCGTTTCCGTGGCCATGTCTGCGAGCATGTGTTGCACGGCCTGAAAGGCAATGATGGGCTTGCCGAACTGCACCCGCTTGCGGGCATATTCCACCGAAATGTCCAGTGCTCCTTGGCTCAGACCCACCCCCAGGGCACCGATACCCGGTCGCGAC